>NZ_JACESD010000048.1:0-21701 GCF_013911995.1 Euryhalocaulis sp. | reverse complement strand
GCCTGCGCCGGTACATCCGGCGTGTCTTCAGCGCTGGCGGTCTCTGTATCCGCGGCTGCGTCCGCGGGCGCGTCGGCCGGTTCTTCTAGCAGGGAGGACAGCTCGTCCATGGAAGCGGGGACGCCGTCATTGGCGGCGGTTTGCGCCGAATCCGACGCGGCGTCATCGCTTTCGCCGTTCAGCACGTCGCCGACCGTGGGGCCGGTCAGCGGATCGGCCACGCGCGCGCCGCCATCCTGCTCATTGCCGGTAAGGAACAGCATCGCGGCCGCGCCGATCAGGGTCAGGGTGGCCAGCGCGCCGGCGCCCATCAGGATGACGCGGGCCGTGCGGCCTTTCGACGGCTCCTCGCGGCGGCCCAGTATCGGCGATCCGCGGTCGCGGGCATTGCCGCTCTCGCTCTGGCGCATGGCGTTGCGCGCCGCGCTCAGGAAGCCGGGATCTGCGGTCGCGCCCAGCGGCGCGGGGCGCGGCGGGGCTTTGACGGATTCCTTTTCAGGCTGGTCCGGTTTCTTGGCCGCGGCGTCGGCCTGCGCCGGTTCGTCCACGAACAGAAGATCGTCTTCCGGGTCGAAATCCGAATCGAAATCCAGGGTTTCTTCGTCTTCGCCGCGGTCCGTCTCAGCGTAGACCGACTCCGAGTCCGTTTCCGGAGCCAGCGAAGCGAAAGGGTTGGGACGCGCCTCTTTCTCTTCCGCGGCCGGCGCGGCGGGCTCGTCCACGAAGAAGGCGTCTTCCTCGTCTTCCTCGGCCAGGGCGTCCTCGGCGCGCGGCATGGCGGCGGCCTCGGCCGCCTCATCGGCGCGCCGGGGCTTCGCGGAGCCGTAATCCTCAGTGAAGGTGTCGCGTTCCGTGCCCTCGATGGAATCCAGACGCCGCGCCAGATCGGCCAGCGCCGATTGCACGGGGGACAGGGCGTCCTCGCTTTCGTCCCGCACCGCGTCCAGCTTGGCGCCGACGCCGGCCATCGCTTCGCGGATCATCTGCTGGGTGCGCTTTTCGCTGTCCCGCAGGCGATCTTCCAGCGTGCCGCCGCCCGTCTCGTCCTCTTCCTCGCGCAGCCGCTCCAGCCGGTCGCCGAGCGCGGAAATCGATTCAGCATTGCGCGCTTCGGAGGCTTCCAGACGCTCGGACAGGCGTTCGGAAATCTGCGCCACCTCGTCGCCGATGCGGCGGATGGCGTTGGTGGAGTTGGTCTCGACTTCGCGCAGGCGCGTTTCCAGTCCGCGTTCCTGATTGGCCTCGTCCCGCATGCGGCGCTCGGCCGAATCCATGCGCTTTTCGACGGTCTGGCCAAGCAGGGAAATCTGTTCGCCGATTTTCGCCAGCGTGTCGGAATGGCGCTGCTCGCTCTGCGACAGGGACTGTTCCAGCCGTTGCAGGCGCGGGGCGGAAGCCGCCTTCTCCAGCTGGTTGGCCATGTCGGCGCGTGAAGCCTCGATCATCGAGCGCAGATCGCCGGAGAGATCGGTGAAGCGTTTTTCCAGCCGGTCGCCGACGCCGGTCTCGGAATTTTCCTTGATCGAGGTTTCAGCCCCGCGCAGCCGGTCGTCCAGATTGGCGAAGCTGGCTTCCAGCGCGCGCACGGCGTTGTCGGTCAGGCGCTCGGCCTTGCCCAGCCGCTCATTGATGCGGTCGACAGAGGATTTCAGCTCTTCCAGCGTGGATTCGCTGGTTTCCCTGTGGGTTTCGAACGCTTGGCGCAGCGACTCCGTCTCTCGCCGCGCCTGCATGGCGGCGTGGTCGGATGTGGCGTCGATCCGCTTGGCCAGCTCCTCGCCGGACTTTTCCAGCTTGCCGGCCAGCGCCTCGAGCCGATCCTCGACCTCGCCGAAACGCTGTCCGGCCTTCTTGTCCCGTTGATGGACATGTCCGGCCACGGTGGCGACGGCGTCTTCCAGCCCCTGCACCGCTTTGACGCTTTCGGCCGGGCGGTCGTCCTCTTCCAGTTGCTTCAGGCGCTGGGCCAGGGACTGGTGCGCCTCGCGCAGTTCGCCCGTCGCGTCATCGGCGCGGTGGGCGGCGTCGTCATAATTGTCTTCGGCTTTGTCGAGGCGGGAGATCAGGCCCAGAATCGACTGGTCCATTCCGGTGATGGCCAGAGTCGAGCGGTGCTCGGCGGACTCGATGCGTTTGGCCAGCGCCCGCAGCTTCTGGTTCAGGCTGTCATCTTCGTCCAGCTCATCGGCGAAGGCGCCGAAATCGGGTTCGGGCGGACCATCCGTGGAGAAGCGTTCGGGCCGGCGCGGCGCATCCGATGCGCCCGGCTCGTCATCCCCCTCCAGGATTATCGCGTTTAACCATTCGCCGAGCGTCTTGCCCTCGCGCCGGGCCGCCTCGCGGGCGGTTTCCCTAGCCTTGGGATCGATCCCCTTAACGCTCCACGGCCCCCCGGCAGCCATGCGAATCACCTCACCAAACCGTTAACAGGACGCTACGCCCCGGCGCCTTTTGTGTAAACGCGAGCAACCCACACCAGATGTTGAGAATTCACTCGCGAATCACAGAGGACGCAATTCCGTTAACACCTAAGGCGCTCTAGGGTTAACGGCGGGTAAAACGGTTAATGGAAATCAAGGATTAAAAGGCTCCGATGTCAGGCGGCGATGTCTTCAGCCCCGAAAAACGCTCCGCCGTCATGCGGGCGGTGAAGAGCAAGGACACGAAACCTGAAATGGCGGTGCGCCGGATGCTGCACGCCGCCGGATACCGTTACCGCCTGCACCGCGCCGAACTGCCGGGAAAGCCGGACCTTGTCTTTGCCAGCCGGAAGAAGGCGATCTTCGTTCATGGCTGTTTCTGGCACGGTCATGACTGCCCCCGCGGCGCCCGCGCCCCCAAGAGCAATTCCGATTACTGGAAAGCCAAGATCGGCCGCAATGTAGAACGCGACGAAAGGGTCGCTGCTGCTTTTGATTCGCTTGGCTGGAAAAGACTTGTCATATGGGAGTGCGAAATTCCGGCGCCGAACTTGCTGGAGAGGGTGCAGAGCTTTCTGGAGCAGGGATAAGCGGACTGCTTTGGTACGATTGCAGGCAGGGCGCTCAAAAGGATTTTTGGAGGACCAACATGGCCACGTCGAATATGGAACAGCGCATTCAGCAACTCGTGGAGAAACTCCGCGCCGCCTCCGAGAAGGCCGGCGTGGAATGGCGCGAGGGGCCGGGCAAGTCCTATATCTTGAGCATTGGCAGCTACGCCATCACCGTTTCCAAGGACAATGATCCGCAACTGGCGATCTTCGACCAGAACGGCGAGGAGCTGGAAGCGGTCGAGCGCGCCGAGCTGGAAACGCACACCGCCGGCGACGGACGCAACTATGCCGAGCTGTGCGACAAGGTCTGGCGCCTGGCGCGCCG
Source organism: Euryhalocaulis sp. (assembly GCF_013911995.1). Classification (NCBI taxonomy): domain Bacteria; kingdom Pseudomonadati; phylum Pseudomonadota; class Alphaproteobacteria; order Maricaulales; family Maricaulaceae; genus Euryhalocaulis; species Euryhalocaulis sp. Next base: position 18,342 of record NZ_JACESD010000048.1, on the reverse strand, counting down.
TTCCGCCGGCTCCGCCGAAGCGGCGTTCGACAAGATACTGACGATGCTGGACGACAAGGCGTCCGGCGGCGCGTCCGCCCCGGCGGCGACTCCGGTTCAGACCGAAACCGCGGCGGCCCCGGTCCAGCAGGCCGAGGCGGAAGAGCCGGAACTGGCGCCGCAAGCGCCGCAGGCCGGCATGGATGAGGGCCAGGACGGCGATGACGATCTCGAAGAGTTCGCCATCGAGCGCCCGGCCGCGTCCAATGGCGCGGCGTCCAGCGCCAATGACGATGACAGCGATGAAGAAGAGGACGCCCCGGCGCGCCGTCCGTTCTGGTCGTAATCATGCGGTCCTGAAAGGCCGTATCTGATTTCAGGGAGAAAGCGGGCTCCGCATTGCGGACGCCCGCTTTTTCTTTGCGCGCTCAGGAGTCGGCGCAGCCTTCACATTCGATTTCCACCGTCGCGTGGGTGATGTGGAAGCGTTCGGCCAGCCGCGCCTTGATTGCCGCCGCGATAGGGTCCGGCATCGATCCGACCGGAACGCGGGCGTGCAGGGTGATCATCGCCTTGCCTTCCGTGATCGACCAGGCATGGACGTGATGCACGTCTTCGACTTCCGGGATCGCTTCCATCAGGTCCGGCGCGATATGGCGCACGTCCAGATCCTTGGGCGCGGCCTCCAGCAGGATGCGGGCTGAATCTTTCGTCAGGCCCCAGGCCGAACGCAGGATCAGCACGGCGACCAGAAGTGAGAGCAGGGGGTCGATCGGCGTCCAGCCGGTCATCCAGATGACCAGCCCCGCGATCAGCGCGGCGACCGAGCCCAGAAGGTCGCCCAGAACATGCAGGGTGGCGCCGCGGATGTTCAGATTATCCCGGTCCGCCCCGTGCAGCGCCAGGAAGGCGGCGATATTGACCATCAGACCCAGCCCGGCCACGGCCATCAGGCCCAGCCCCGCAACCTCCACCGGCTCGGCGAAGCGGCGAATGGCCTCCACCACGATCCAGGCGACGATAACCAGCAGTGCGACGCCATTGACGAAGGCGGCCAGCACCTGGAACCGGTCATAACCGTAAGTGCGCTTCCAGTCGGCCGGGCGGCGCGACAGGCGGAACGCGAAGAAGGCAAGGCTCAGGGAAACAAAGTCGGTCAGCATGTGACCGGCGTCGGCCAGCAGGGCCAGGCTGCCGAACAACACGCCGCCCACCACTTCGGCCAGCATGAAAGAGCCGGTCAGCCCTGCGGCGATCAGCGTGCGCGCCTCGTTATGCGCGTGATGGTGATGTGCGTGGCCGTGTCCCATGTCGGTCCCAGTGCATAGACGACTCGGACGCGGTTTGTCTTGCTACGCTATAACAGACATGTGCGATTATTTCGGACGGCGGCGTCAGCCGGCGGCGCGAAGCGGCATCACGTTGCCATTTTCACACGTCTGGACGTCGCTGTTCGGCGCGAAATATTCGATCCGGGCAGGCCCGTCCGCGGAGGCGGCCGGCGCCGGCGCGCATAGGCCAAGAAAGCCCGGCGCGCCGTTCGTGTCGGGACCGGTGGGAAGGATCAGGATGGACAGGCCGCCATTATCGCCTTGTCCGCGAAGGCAGGCTGCGTTGCACCGGCGGTGTGATTCCAGAATAACGCTGTCCAGAATATCCAGATGATGGCCCAGCGCAGTGTCGCCATGCCGGTTATCCACCTTCAGCGCTTCGGCCGCGTCTGTCCCTATGAAGGTGAAACGCGCCGCGCCATCTTCGCGGCAACCGAAGAAGATATGGGCGAGTATGCCGGGCCGGGCGTCATTGAGACGGGATACGAGCGCGGAGAGAATATCGGCTTCGTCCGCCCCGGACATGAGGCCGCGCCACAGCTCAAGCGCCAGCGACAGGCGCATTTCATCATTCAGTTTTTTCATGGGTGCAACTCCGAGATCTGAAATAGAGCACACTCACTGACTGAAGTCAATGAGTGATGACCACAGTCACTGGGCGTAGTCAGCTGGACACGCGGCGGAATTTTTGAATGATGCGGCCAAGGGCCCGTCTGACGGGCGGGGAGTACTTAAAATGCAAATCAAGCAAGCCCCGAGGCGGCGGTCCATTACCCGCGCCGAGCAGAAGGAAAAGACCCAGGCGCGCGTCATCAACGCGGCCCGCGAACTGTTCTCTGAAAAGGGGTTCTTCGGAACCCGCGCCAGCGACATCGCCAAGGCGGCGGGCGTGGCCCACGGCACGGTGTTCTCTGAATATGGCTCCAAGGTCGGTCTGATCACCGGAATTCTCGAAAGCATTCTTTGCGAGCGCATCGAGATTATCCGCAAGGTGGTCAAGAAAGGCCGCAAGAAGGGGTTGTCCCGTTCCGCGCTATTCCTGGAGGCGCTGCGTGCGCACTGGGATTATGACAGCGCCCAGCATCGCCTGATCCAAGCCTATTTTTCCTATTCATGGGTCTGGGACCAGGAAGATGAGAGCGAGTATCACAAGCGCCAGGTGCGGACGCTGAAAATCTATCTCGACCTTCTGGAAGACGGCGCGGCGCTGGATATCGGCAAGGACGATCCCGACGTGCATGACCGCATTTCGGTGCTGGTCGCCGTCTTCAATGACGCGCTGCGCAGCGTCCGCCACGGCAAGGACGAGGTCCAATGGGCGCGCGTGGAGAAGGCCGCCAAGCTGCTGTTTCCCTTCAAGGACTGACGCGCCGCGCCAGCCCTTCTACGCCGGAATATGAATCGGGTGGCCCAGCGCCGCCAAGGCCGACTCGGCGAAGGCTTCGGTCATGGTCGGGTGGACGTGGATCGTGCCGGCGATGTCCTCCAGCCGCGCGCCCATCTCGACCGCCAGCGCGAACTCGCCCGACATCTCGGCGATATGCGCGCCCACGGCGTGAATGCCGAGGATGACGTGATCGGACTTGCGCGCGGTCACGCGGACAAAACCTGAATCGCCGGCGTTCACCGCCAGCGCCCGCCCCGACGCGGAAAGCGGGAAGCGGCCGATGACCGTTTCGTGCCCGGCCTCTTTCGCCTCGTCCGGCGTCAGGCCGACGCCGACGACTTCCGGCTCGGTAAAGCAGACCGCGGCGATGGAGACGGGGTCATGCACGCGGCGATGGCCGGCGATGATTTCGGCCACCATTTCGCCCTGGGCAGTCGCCTTGTGGGCCAGCATCGGCTCGCCGATCAGGTCGCCGATGGCCCAGACATCGCGCATGGCGGTGCGGCATTGCTGGTCCGCCTTCACGAAGGCGCCGTCCATGTCGACGCCCATATTCTCCAGACCCCAGTTCTGCGTGCAGGGCTTGCGGCCCACCGCCACCAGAACCTTGCTGGCGCGCACCGAATCCGTCTCGCCTTCGGCGGTCTCGAATTCCAGATGCGTCTTGTCGTCCTTCTCGGTCAGGCCCTTGGCCTTGCAGGAAAGGCGCACATCGACGTCGTGTTTCTTGAGCCATTGCATGACCGGCTTGGTCATTTCAGCGTCGAACAGCGGCATGATGCGGTCCAGCGCCTCGACGAAGGTGACCTTGGAGCCGAGCTTGGCGTAGGCGATGCCAAGCTCCAGCCCGATATAGCCCGCGCCGATCACGACGAGATGTTTGGGGACCTCTTTCAGCTCCAGCGCGTGGGTGGAGCTGATCACGGTGTCGCCGTCGAACGGCATGAAGGGCAGCTCGGTCTCGGTGGAGCCATTGGCCAGGATCACGTGCTCGGCGGTGATCTTCAGCTTCTCCTCGCCCTCGCGCTCGACCACGCAGGTCTTGGCGTCCTCGAATGTCGCCCAGCCGGCGACCGCCTCGACGCCCGCCTTCTTAAGCAGCATCTGCACGCCGCCGGAGAGCCGGTCGACGATCTTGGACTTCCAGCCGATCATCTTCTCCATATCGATCTCGGGATCTTTCACCGAAATGCCCATGGTCTGGTTGGCGGCGTAGTCCTTCGCGTGCTCGAACTCGGTCGCGGCGTGGATCACGGCCTTGGAGGGGATGCAGCCCCGGATCAGGCAGGTCCCGCCCAGCCGGTCGCCCTCGACGATCACCGTATCCAGGCCCAGCTGGCCGGCGCGGATCGCGGCCGGATAACCGCCGGGCCCGGCGCCTACGACGAGAACTTTGCACTTGCGGGTTTTCATGGCACTACTCATAAAAGCTTCTAGTGTCGGCTTCGATGTTCTGAATCAAAATTTCGTTTTCTGGGGATAAAGTGAAGTAAACCCTAGCTGGATAGGAGTCATTAAAGCTTACAGGGTCATTAGAGTTTATGTCATAATTCAATGTGACATATATTGTTGCGGCAATGATAATATCATCACCATCTTTAATGACTGAATCTCCATAAACTTCAATACCATCAAAAACTGTATTAGCAGAAAGGTCGGAAAGCTCTTGCCAGGCTGAACTTTCCTCAACTTCATAATTCTCTAGAGCGCTCTCAATTTTTTGCTCGATTGGTCCGATTATCTCGAACAAATGACTGGTATATCTGATAGGATTGCTCATTCCGTAAGCACCCCATTTTTTAGGCGCCAACGAAGAGTTTGCGCGAGCCCATCTAAATCGGTCATCAAGCAGGCAGCGTCGATGCCCATTGAAAAAAACATTCTCTGGAAATCGGTTTTAAGTTTACCCGGTATTTCGAAGCGCTTGATGTGGTTCTTCATTATCCACCGCTTTTTTGGATTTGCATGAATGCTGAAAAGACCACGTTGCGCGGTGATGCGCTGTGCGAGTGCGGAGGGATAAAGGAAGCGATTATCCTCAATCTTAAAGGGGTCGACTTCTTCTGGATCATTAGGCCGATAAAACCCGATCGCTCTTGCTTCAACGGCTATAACTAGACCGTCTCGCTTACCCCGAGGGGAGGGTTGGCATGCAAAGTATCCCGCCACCAAAGGATTTGTCGTCCAGTCAATTAATCGTGTTGGCAGTCCGTGGTGCTGAGCAAGGGAAAGCCAATCCCAATCTGAGTGGAAGTCGCGCCTATCCAAGTTAGCGAGCGCTGATCGCTTAAACTCTTCTAATAAATGTATTTCCCGTTCTGGTTTATATTGATCCAATCTGCCCACAGAAGGCAGCAATGCCCATTTTTGCGACTGGCCGCGAAAAACCCAGCGCGGTGATTTATGCTCTTGAACCCAGTCAACAAAGTATTGGAAGTGTGCAAAAGCTTCCCTTCTAGCGCGTACTCGCTCAAGAACTTGTTTCGATAGGTTAATTCGACGGGGCATAGCTTAATAGAAAAACTTAGTAAGGCTTTCTCTGATAAACGGCATCAGTGATTTTATATCGTGGGAATTCAGCCAAAAATCTCAATCATGGAAAAGCAATCGTTTAAGATTTTTTCCCCATTGCTTTGTCGTCGATCCACCTCAGTTGGCTTGCTGAAAAACCGAAATCTTTCGCACATTTCTCAGCAGCTTCTTTCGCTAGCGCATGCGTGGCAAATATATCTTGAAAGGCTGTGTGGCGATTCCCCGGTCCGGCGCGTTCGATAACTTCAACAACTGCACGCCATTGGTCATTGTCCAACATATAAATTTCAATAGTGCAGCGATGAACATCGTCCGGATGCGGCATGCCTAACCCTCCATAAAGATCGTCGCCGGGTTCTCCAGCATCGCCTTGAGGGCCTGGATCAGGGAGGCGGCGTCGTAGCCGTCGACCATGCGGTGGTCGAAGCTGGAGGAGAGGTTCATCATCAGGCGCGGCGCGACACGGCCCTTTGCGTCGTAGCGCGGCAGTTCCTGCATCTTGTTGACGCCGATGATGGCCGTCTCCGGCGCGTTGATGACCGGGGTGGAGGCCACGCCCCCCATCGCGCCCAGCGAGGTGATGGTGATGGTGGAGCCGGTCAGCTCGTCCTTCGTCGCCTTGCCGGTGCGCGCGGCCTCGGCCAGGCGCGAGATCTCGGCGGCCTGGTCCCAGATGGAGAGCGCCTCGGCATGACGGACCACCGGCACCATAAGGCCGTTCTGGGTGGCCGTCGCGATGCCGCAATGCACCGGCTCGAACCGGGTCAGCTCATTAGCCTCTTCATCGTAATTGGCGTTGGCCGCCGGGAAATCGGGGAGGGCGCGGCAGAGCGCGGTCATCAGGAAGGGCAGGATGGTCAGCTTGGGCTGGCCGTCCTTGCGGGTCGCGTTCAGATGCTGGCGCAGGGACTCCAGGTCTGTGACGTCGATTTCCTCGACATAGGCGAAATGCGGGATGGTCCGCTTCGACTTCGCCATGTTCTCCGCGATCTTGCGGCGCAGGCCGATGATTTTGGAGGTCTCCTCGCCGGTGCGTTTGGCAAGGCCGCGGGAGCCCCCGCCGCCCGCCGCCGCGGCCAGGCGGCCGCCGCTGGCGATGAAATCATCCATGTCCTGATGCGTGATGCGGCCCGCCGGGCCGGTGCCCGGGACGGCGCCCAGATCGATATCGCTTTCCAGCGCGCGCTTGCGCACGGCGGGGCTGGCCAGCGGCCGCTCGCCGTCTTCGCGCGCGGCGGCTTTCGGCACGGAGGCGGCCGGCTTGGGCGCGGGTTCGGGTTTGGGTTCCGGCTTTTCTTCCGGTTCCTCTATCGGCGCTTCGCTGGCCTTGGCTTCCTCGGCCACCTTCTCGGGCTGTTTCGGCTCCGGCTCGGGCGCGGCCTCTTCTTCCTGCTTGGGAACGTCGCCCTCGACCTCGATCTCCACAATCACGGTGCCGGTGGCGATGATGTCGCCGGGCTCGCCATTCAGGGCCTTTACCTTGCCGGAAACCGGAGAGGGCAGTTCGACGGTGGCCTTGTCGGTCATCACGTCGACCATGTTGTCGTCTTCGGCGATATCGTCGCCGGCCTTGATGCGCCATTCGACGATCTCGGCCTCGGTCACGCCCTCGCCGACATCGGGAAGCTTGAACTTGAAAACGCCCATTATTCTTCCATTACCTCTTTCAGCGCCCGGACGACCCGTTTCTGTCCCGGGAAATAGGCCCATTCATGCGCGTGCGGGTAGGGCGTATCCCAACCCGTGACGCGTTTGATGGGCGCTTCCAGCGCATAGAAACATTCTTCCTGAATTTGCGCCGACAGCTCCGCGCCGAAGCCGGATGTGCGCGGCGCTTCGTGCAGGATCACGCAGCGGCCCGTCTTGTTCACCGAGGCCGCGATGGTCTCGATGTCGTACGGGGTCAGGGTTTTCAGGTCGATCACCTCGGCGTCGACTCCGGCCGCTTCCGCGGCGGCCAGGCCAACATGAACCATGGTGCCGTAACCCAGCACGGTGACGTCCGCGCCTTCGCGGCGGATTTCCGCCTTGCCCAGCTCCACCCGGTAATGACCGGTCGGCACCTGGCCGCGCTCATGCTTGGTCCAGGGCGTCAGCGGCTTGTTGGGGTCGCCGTCGAACGGGCCGTTATAAAGGCGCTTGGGCTCGAAGAAGATCACCGGGTCCTCGCCCTCGCTGGCCGCGATCAACATGCCTTTCGCGTCATACGGGTTCGACGGCATGCAGACCTTGATGCCCGGAATATGGGTGAAGAAGGCTTCCGGGCTCATCGAGTGGGTCTGGCCGCCATAGATGCCGCCGCCGCACGGGCTGCGCACCACGACCGGCGCGGTGTACTGGTTCGCCGAGCGATAGCGAATGCGCGACATCTCGGAGATGATCTGGTCAAAGCCGGGGAAGATATAATCGGCAAACTGGATCTCCGCGATCGGCTTCAGGCCGTTCGTCGCCATGCCGATGGCCATGCCCATGATGGCGCCTTCATTGATCGGCGCGTCGAACACGCGGTGCAGGCCGTATTTCTCCTGCAGTTTCGCGGTCACGCCGAACACGCCGCCGAAATAGCCGGCGTCCTCGCCGAAATGCACGACGCGTTCGTCTTTTTCCAGAAGCGTGTCGATCGCCGAGTTGAGCGCGGCGATCATGCTCATGGGTTTCGTTTCAGTGTCGCTGCGGGTCATGTCCGCCATCTCTAGACCCCCAGATCCTGCCGCTGGCGCCGCTGGCGCCAATCAGGCTGTTCATAGACATCCTCGAAAATTGTCTGGGTGGGGGAAAGCGGTCCCTCTTCCAGCGTGCCGTGGCCGACGGACTCTTTCCATGCCGCGGCGACCTTCTCCACGCACTCGTCCCAATAGGCGTCATGCTGGTCCTGAGACCACTCGCCCAGCGCGATGAGATGGTTCTTCAACCGCTCCACCGGATCGCCCAGCGGCCAGTCATTCCATTCTTCCTTCGGACGATACTTGGAGGGATCGTCGGAGGTGGAGTGCGCCTCGGCGCGGTAGGTGTAGATTTCCAGCAGCGTCGCGCCGTGGCCGGCGCGGGCGCGCTCGGCGGCCCATTGCGTGGCGGCGTACACGGCCAGGAAGTCGTTGCCGTCGACGCGCAGGCCCGGCATGGCGTAGCCGATGGCCTTGGAGGCGAACGTCGTGCGCTCGCCGCCCGACAGCGACTGCGTCATCGAGATCGCCCACTGATTGTTCACGACATTCAGGACGACCGGCGCCTTGTAGACCCCGGCCAGCGTCAGGGCGGAATGGAAGTCGCCCTCGGCGGTCGATCCGTCGCCGATCCAGGAGGCGGCGATATTGTCCGAGCCCTTATAGGCCTCCGCCATGCCCCAGCCGACCGCCTGCGGGAACTGCGTGGTCAGATTGCCGGAGATGGAAAAGAAATTCCCCTCCCGCCACGTATAGTGAACGGGAAGCTGGCGGCCTTTCAGATTGTCCCGGGCGTTGGAAATGCAGTGGCACATCATGTCCACCATGTCCCGGCCGCGCGTGAACAGGATGCCCTGCTGGCGGTAGGACGGGAACACCATGTCCTCGAACCGCAGCGCCATGGCCGCGGCGACGGCCACCGCCTCCTCGCCCAGCGACTTCATGTAGAAGGAAAGGCGCTTGGTGCGCTGCATCTTCAGAAGCCGGTCGTCATAGGCCCGGGTCATCAGCATGTGCTTGAGGCCCGTGCGCAGGGTCTCGGCGTCCAGCTTCGGATCCCATTCGCCGACCGCCTTGTGATCGTCGCCCAGCACGCGGATCAGGCCGAAGGCCAGCTCCATCGTCTCGGTGGCGTTCACGTCCGGCGAAGGGCGCTTGTGCGCCCCCGGCTCGGGGAACTTCAGATGGGAGAAGTCAGGCGTTTCACCGGGCCGCGCCACGGGGGCGGGCACGTGGAAGGGTGCGTTTGTTCGGCGCATGCGCGTCCATTGTTGCTATGGGGCGCCGCGCGTTGTCATCCGCGCCGCGCCCTCTTTTTGAATTATGGGCGTTTCCTCACGCGAGGGTTCACCTAGCGCGAAGCGCGGGTTTGAGCAATGCGCGGGCTGTGGCGGGGCCATTTCGGCGGTCAGGACGCCCTTGTTTCCCGGTCTTGAAAAATAAATCGCGTATAGGTTGTTTAATCGAACCAGCTCCAAAGCAACATATGTTATAGCGTTGGGCCGCGCTCAATCCGTTGAGGTTGCTAACGCTTGCAATATAATACCTTTAATATCAGCAACTTGATTCTCTATTTTTCTCATAATTATTTTAAAGTGCATATCGAATAAAAATCCCTTTTGAGTTGCGCGCCTCTAAAGTTCATGCACCTAATACGTGCATAAGCCACAGGAGGAGAAAAATGGCAGTTATCAACGGAACCACGGGCAACGACATTCTGACCGGCACCAGCGCGGCGGACTCCATCTTCGGAGGCGCGGGAGACGACAAACTGTTCGGAAATGGCGGGGCTGATGAACTGATCGGCGGCGCCGGCGACGACATCGTGCGCGGCAATTCAGGAAATGATTTCCTGACCGGGGGCGATGGAAACGACACATTGATTGGCGGGACGGGCGCGGACTCGCTCTATGGCGAACTCGGCTCCGACATCCTGAAAGGGGACTCCGGGGCCGACAAGCTGCGCGGCGGTGACGGCGACGACACGCTGCGCGGCGGTGACGGCAATGACGATCTGGGCGGCAATGCCGACGATGACCGCCTGTTCGGCGGCGACGGCGATGACGTTCTGGACGGCGGTTCGGGGGTCGACACGCTGGTCGGCGGCAGCGGCGTGGATACGCTTTACGGGGGGAATGGCGATGACGACCTGTTCGGCGAATTCGGCAACGACTTCCTGATTGGCGAGGCGGGCGATGACCTCCTGAACGCCAGCGCCGGCAATGACAGATTGTATGGCGGGTCCGGCAATGACCGGCTGGTCGATGGCGGCGGCGACGATATCAGCTATGGCGGCGCCGGTGACGATATCTTCCAGAACCAGGGCGGTGACGACATCGCCTATGGCGGCGATGACGATGACGTCTTCAAGGCCGGCTTCGGCGAAGACGAATTCTATGGCGGCGACGGGTTCGACGGCGTGGTGTTCGAAGACGGCGCCGCGGACGACTATCTCGTCACGCTGAACCTGAACGGTGAAGTCGTGCTGGACGATGGCAATGGCAACACGATCCTGGTCGGATCGGATGTCGAATATATCCAGGACTCGGCCGCGCCTCTGGCGCTGATCGCTTATGGCGATCTGGTCGACAATGTCGGCTCGACACTGGGCGGCATACTGGATGATCTGTTCGGCATCATCCTCGGATAGCGTTTGCAGCTTCGCTTTCCGGATGGAAAAGCGGCGGTTTCCGCCGCTTTTCTCTTTTGAAAGAGGCGCTAATCGATCCGCCGCGCCGGTACGGTCAGGGTGCAGATGTCCACGGTCTCCGGGGGCTTGCGGAACCAGAACTCGCCGTCACGCACCCGCTTGGCAGTTTTCAGATCCGCAAATGCCTGCGAATCCGTCCGCATGACTTCCCATTGCGGCCGCTCGCCGGCGGGCAGGTCCGCGGCAAGCGAGACCGACAGGATGGGCGTGCGGTCGCCTGCGTCCGGGATAACGCCGGAGGCATTGCCGGGCGCAGCGTGATTGACGGCCTGAACATGATCCATCCCGCCGATCACCCGCCCGAATACGGTCAGGTTGCGGTCCAGATGCCGGGGCGCCTGACCATTTATGATGTAGAAATGGGACGAGCCGGAGTCGGGGTCGTTGTTCCGGGCCATGGCCATGGCGCCCATGCAGTGCAGCAGCCAGACCGTATCGTCCTGCCGGCCCGCGGCGAAGCCGCCGATATGGCCGGCCTCCTGCGCGAACAGATCGGCATTGCCCAGCGGGGTGAACTCAATGCCCTCGCCGATTTCGCGCTCATATTCGCGGGGCAGTTCCGGCGCGCCGTCATCGCCTTCGCAGTCCGGGCCGATACAGATGCCGCCCTGCGCAACGAAATTGCCGATTACGCGATAAAAACTCGCGCCTTCGTCATAATGGCCGGTGCGGGCGAGGGTCCGCATCTGTTCGGCGGTTTCCGGGGCAAACGCCGGGTTCAGCTCGATCGTGACGGTGCCGCCCGGCGTCTCCAACAGGAGAAGATTGTCCGGGGCCACGATGCGCCAGTTGGCGGCGTCATCTTCGGGGTTCGCGTCCTGTGCGGCGGCGGGCGCGGCGAGCGCCAGGACGGCGGCAAGGGCGGCAAAAGTCGTGGAAGCGCGCATGCATACTCCTGCGGGAATGCGGAACTGGCCGCAGCCTAGCGCGGGCCCGCTCCAAGCGGAACATGGGAGAGGTTTGAAATATTACGGAAGAAGACGGACGCTCAGTCGTCGTCCTCATCGTCATCATCATCGCCGGGTATGACGGCCTGACCGACATTGCCGGCCACGTCCACGGTTCCCTGAACAACATCGCCGGCCACGGATACGGCGGTGGCGGCGATGCAGCCGGCCAGGCCGTTACAGGCCAGTACCGCGATGATGGCGAGGAGGAAGCGTTTCATGGCCACAAATCAGGCCGCGAAGGCGGCCAGACGCTCGGCCAGGAAGGCGGCGTCGGCGCAATAGCGTTCGGCCAGCCCGTCCAGCCGGGCGTGAGCGTCGTCCAGTTCCTTGCGGATCTGTTCGATTTCCGCATCGCCATCGAAGGCGTCGCGCGCGGGGGACAGCTGGAATCCGCCAATGCCGCGCGTCAGGCGCGTATGGCGCACGGCCAGCTTCACGCCGCCATGCTCCTGCAGATTGATTTCGATCTCGTCATGTCCGTCATCGATCAGATTGACGCCGTTGGCGCTGGCCGCCTTGGCGGCTGTGTCGATGGCCTCGATCATGTCGTTATAGCGTTCGGCGATCAGGGCGCGCTTGGCCTTGTTCTCGGTCGCCGCGGCGCTTCCCGTCAGCTCCCGGCCTTCGCCGATCATCGCGCCGATCGCGTCCACCCCTTGCGCGGCGGCCTCCAGCGTGGCGATGGCGTTCTCCAGGATCTGCGTCTGCTCCTTCAGGGCATACGGATCCTTGACGGCGGCGTGACGCAGCGCGCGGTCCACCGCGACGCTGGTGTCGACCTCTTCGGTCTCGGGCTTGCGATTCTGAAACAGCATCATGGCGCCACTCTGGGGCGCCATGACTGAAAACACTGTTAACCGCGGCTGCTTCAGACAGTGTCCACCAGCACCAGCTCGGCCTCCTCGCCGGCCTTGATGCGGATGACGTCTTCCTCGCGGATGGCCGCGCCGTCGCGCGGGCCAAGCGGCACGCCGTTCACGTCCGCCGAACCGCGGGCCACGACCAGATAGGCATAGCGCCCTTCGCCCAGCTCATAGGTTTCGCTTTCGCCCGCTTTCAGCGTGGCGCCCAGAATGCGGGCGTCCTGACGGATCGGCAGAGCCTCGTCGCCTTTCCGGCCTGACGCCAGGGTGACAAACTTCCCTGAATCCTTGGGAAATTCCGCGGTCTCCCAATAGGGTTCGCCGCCGGTCTGGTCGGTCTCGATCCAGATCTGGAAGAGGGTCGTGTCCTCGTCTTCCTGATTGAACTCGGCATGGCGGATGCCGCTGCCCGCGCTCATCACCTGCACGTCGCCCGCGCCGGTGCGCCCGGAATTGCCCAGGCTGTCCTTGTGGCTGATCGCTCCGGTCCGGACATAGGTGATGATTTCCATATTGTCGTGCGGGTGCGGCGGGAAGCCGGTTCCGGCGCGGATCGTGTCGTCATTCCACACGCGCAGCTTGCCCCAGCCCATGCGTTGCGGGTCGAAATAGCGGGAGAAGCTGAAATGATAATGGGCGTTCAGCCAGTCATTCTCGAACCGGCCAAGCTGGTTGAAAGGGCGTTTCTCGATCATCGTATCGCTCCATGACATGCGGCTGACAGCCGCTTGGGAACGTAGATAGGCAAAGTTTTGCGAATGTGAAGCCCGGTTCGCGTCAGTCGTCGAAATCAGGCGCGTCCGTCACGCTTTCAGGCTGATCCTCGTCCGGCGCCTCGCCCTTGCCGCTTCCCTGCCGCGCATCGACCTCCTCCTTCGTGGTCTTCGGCCTGGCGGCGGGCGCCGGCGGCTGACGTTGCGCAACGGTGAGAATCCCCGGCTCGACCGATTTGATATGCAGGTCGCGCTGCGGGAAGGGGATGGCGATTTCATGCTCCTGGAACAGGTCCCAGATCGCCAGCAACACTTCGCTGGTGACGTTGCGCACGCCGTTCTGCGGGTCAGAAATCCAGAAGCGGATTTCCAGTTCCACAGCGCTGTCGCCAAACCCGGTCAGCAGGCACACCGGACGCGGATGGCTCAGCACGCGCTCGATCGAGCCGGCGGCTTCCAGCATCAGTTCCCGCGCCTTGTGGATGTCGGCGTCATAGGCGACGCCCACCTCTTTCTTGATCCGCACGGCCCGGTCCGAAAAGGACCAGTTCACCACCTTGTTGATGATGAATTCCTCGTTCGGGATCAGGTGCTCGTGATTGTCGCGGGTGACGACCGAGGCGTAGCGCAGGCCCAGCGACTTCACATAGCCATAGGTCTCGTCCACCTGGATCACGTCGCCCGGCTTTATGGACCGGTCCAGCAGCAGGATCACGCCGGAGACGAGGTTGGAGAAGATCTGCTGCAGCCCGAAGCCGATGCCAAGGCCCAGCGCGCCGGAGAAGAAGGCCAGCGCCGTCAGCGGGAAGCCGATGGAGGACAGGCCGATCAGGACCGCCACCGTAATCAGCAGCAATTGCAGGGCGCGCGATAACAGGATGCGGACCGAGGGCGTCAGGCTGGGCAGGCGGTCGATCCGCCCCTTCAGGACGCCGGAGAACCATAGCGCGACCCAGAAGAACAGCACCGCGATAACCATGCCGCGCACGATGGAAAGCGCGGAAAGCCGCGTCTCGCCCACCACGAATCCCAGGGTGTCGAGGAATTCGGCCGTGGGCCGCAACAGGCCGAAAATGCTGAGGGCGGCGATGATCCAGGCCAGGGTCGCCGCCGTGCGCGCCCAGAACGGCTCCTGAATGATGGTCGAGAAAAACCGGATAACGATCCAGGCGACCGTCAGGCTGACCGCGACGCGCGGCAGGAAATGCGGCTGGCCCACCGCGTCCAGCCCCAGTTCGGAGGCCATGAAGAAGATCAGCAACAGGGCCGGCCAGATCAGCGGCCGCACCCAGTGACCGATTTTCTTGGCCAGATCCGGAACATCCTCGCGCTCCAGAAGCCGCTCCATGCCCTTCAGGGCCAGGCGGTAGATAAGGATGGCGCCGGTGATGGAGGCCGCGACCAGCGCGATCTGGAGCGCCGCCTCAAGCGTCAGGATATTGTCGGCGACCCAGATCCAGCCCTGCGAAACCACGTCGCGGACATTTTCCGGCTCCAGCCGGCGGGCGATGGATTCGGGGTTGATCTCTGGCAGGTCCGCCTGGATTTCGGGCATGTCCTGCGCGCCCTCTTCGGGCGGCGGGGTCTGATCCTGTGCGGTCGAGGCGGTATCCTGCATTCCGCGTACAAAGCTACACGGCAAGCGTGATTCATGTCGAGATAGAACAGGTTAGCTTTACTGCGGACTTATTGTCCCTCGCGCCGCCATGCCCCGCCGGTCAGAAGCAGGACCAGCGCCAGCATCAGCAGCGCGGGCGCGGCTGGCGTCGATTCCCGCTCGGCCACGCGATAACGCTCATTCCGCTTGAAGCCGATCCATTCCCGGCCTGCGGCGTCATAGCCTTCGCGCACGCGGCGCATCTGCGGGGCTTCCCCCGCCTCGCCGGCATAGATCACGCCGCCGCCCGTGGCGCTGGCGACGGGGGCCAGCGCCTCGCCATCGACCTTCATGTTCTCGAACTCGGCCGGGTTCAGCGCGCCCGCCGCGGCCACGGCGGTCAACTCGCCGGCGCGGAAGCGGTGCAGCCCGGTGCCGCCGACCGCCATTTCGGCGCGATAGCGGCCGGGCGAAACCTCGCTGAACTCCAGCGGCGTCTCTTCGCCGTTCGGGGCGGTCATGGTTCCGCCTTCCGGCGCTTCGCCCATGGTGCGCAGCTCGGCAATGGCGGTTTCGCCCTCGATCCGGGCCGACAGTCGCTCTTCCTCCAGTTCCGGCTCTTTCATGAGCCAGTGCGCGACCCGGCGGAACAATTCGCGATAGGGGCCGCCATCCTCGTATCCGCGCGCCCACAACCAGGCCTGATCGGACAGCAGCAGCCCGACGCGGCCCTCCCCCACGCGGTCCAGAACCATCAGGGGCCGTTCGTCCGGGCCGGACATCAGCGTATCGCCGGAGACGGCCTCCGCCTCGACAATGCGGAACCACGGCCCCCACTCTTCCGCGGCCTCGTCCGCGAAGCCGGCGGTGACGGGGTGGATGCGTCCGGCCTCGGTCAGGCCCGGCGCGAAGCGCTGTTCGCCAACGCGGCCCGTCGGACGGGCGGGCAGTACGCTCGCCAGCATGGAGCGCGACAGGCTCAGCGGCCCGGCGAAAGGCGGCCCGGCGGCGACTAGAAGCGCGCCGCCGTCCTCCACATAGCGCGCGACATTGTCCAGATAGAGCGGCGGCAGCACGCCGCGCCGCTTGTAGCGGTCGAAGATGATCAGATCGAACTCGTCCAGCTTTTCCACGAACAGCTGGGTGGTGGGGAACTGGATCAGGGACAGCTCGTCGATCGGCGTGCGGTCGTCTTTCTGCGGCGGCCGCAGGATCGTGAAATGGACAAGGTCCACGCTGGGGTCGGACTTCAGCAGGTTGCGCCAGTCGCGCGCGCCCTGGTGCGGCTCCCCGGTGACCAGCAGCACGCGCAGGCGGTCGCGAACCCCGGTGATGGAGAGTGCGGCGCGGTTATTGATCAGGGTCAGCTCTTCCGGCCCCTCCGCCACCGTCACCTCGACGATGTTGGGGCCGCGATGGCCCAGCGGCAGCAGAACTTCCGATTCCTCGCCAACCCGGGCGCGGGCGCGCACCGGTTCGTCGCCGTCCACCGACAGGCTGACATTGGCGTAGGTCCCGGGCGGCACGGCCGGGTCGATCACTTTCACGACAAAGCTGACCGGCTCGGAGACCAGGCCGAAGGACGGCGCGCGGACAATCTCAAGCCGCCGGTCATCGGCGTCCGGGTCGCCCACCAGCACCGCGTGGAAGGGCGCGCCGAGGTCCAGCGCGTCCGGGTCCTCGGGGGCGTCCTGCGCCTGTCCGTCTGTCACGTCGATCACGGCGGCCAGACGGTCGCGCGGAACCTCGGCCAGCGCGCCGGACAGCGCCTCGAAGGGCCGCGTGCCGCCGGAATCGCGCGGTATTTCCGCTTCGACCAGCTCCAGACTGTCGTCGTTTTCTGCATATTGCCGGATGGCCGCCGCCACCGAATCCGCCGCGGCGGCGCGGTTTCCGGCTTCCATCGACTCGCTTCTGTCGACCAGCATCACCGCGATGTCGGAGAGCGGCTCGCGCTCCTCCCGCACGATGGAGGGATTGGCGAGCGCGGCGATCAGCGCCAGCGCCGCCAGCGCGCGCAGGATCCAGCCGCGCAGGCCCATTGCCGCCCCGATCAGCACGCCCAGCAGCGCCAATCCGCCGCCGATGATCAGCGCCAGATAGGGGACCAGCGGTTCGAACTCGATGGAAGAGATCATTGGCCGAGCCGCTCCAGCAGCGCCGGCACGTGCACCTGATCGGCCTTGTAGTTGCCGGTCAGGACATACATCACCAGATTGACGCCGACCCGGTAGGCGATTTCCCGCTGGCGCGGATCGTCAGAGGCGATGGCCGCGATGGGCCGCCCTTCGGCGTCGACCGCCCAGGCGGCGGCGTAATCGTTTGACCCGATGATGATGCCGGAAACCCCGTCGCGCCCGCTGGCCTCGTCCGTCTCGACATACAGCTTCCCGCCGTCCCAGCGGCCGGGATAGTCGTCCAGCAGATAGAAGCTCCTGGTCAGAACGTGTTCGGCCGGGGCCGGGGCCAGCGGCGGCACGTCCAGATCGGACAGCAAGACCTGCAGGCCCTGATGCCCGCCGCCCAGCCGCGTGGCGGCGGTTCCCGCATCCTGCGTATCGAACAGAACCGTGCCGCCCGCCTTGATATATTCGTCCAGCGCGGCGGTTTCGCGCGGGCTCAGCGGCCGCTCGCTGCTGCGCACCGGCCAGTAGAGCAGCGGATAGAGCAGCAGATTGTCCTCGCCGATGGTCACGCCCGCCGGCTCCGCCGGTTCGACGGCGGATCGGCGGATCAGCTCCCGCGTCAGGCCCTGAAGCCCGGCGCGGCTCATCTGGTCGATCTCCGCATCGCCGGTCTCGACATAGGCCAGCCGCATTTCCAGCGCCGCCGCCATCGCGGCTTCGTCCGCGGCCTGCGCGCGGGCCGGTCCGGGGTTCAGCGCCAGCGCGAACAGGCCCGCGGCCATCGCCGCCGCGCCGGGGCGCAGGCGGCGCGTCAGGCCGCGCATGCGGCCCGACAGCAACAGGGCGATAAGCGCGTCGGCGGCCAGCAGGACCAGCGCGGCCAGAAGCAGCAGGCCGGACAGGCGCTGCGGCGAGCGTTCGCCGTAATTATCCGCGCGCACGCCGTTGATGCGGGGCGTGGCGATCAGCGCATCACCCGGTCCGATCACGTTCAGCGCCCCGGCGTCCGTTCCCCGCCGGTAAAGCCCCGGCGGCGTTTCGGGGCCGATGGCGTCCGGCGGCCAGGCGTCGGCGGGCACCGGCCGCGCATCGCCGGACGGCGCGCCCAGCAGGCCGCGCGCATTGACAGCGCGTTCCAGCCGGTAAGGGCCTTCGCCCGCTTCCGCGCCCGCGCCGCCCGCGGTCGCCAGACCGGAAACCCGGTCCAGCATCTCAAGGAACAGGCCCGATAGCGGCAGATTCGACCATTCCGGATTGGCGGTGACGTGGAACAGCACGATCCAGCCGCGCCCCACGCGCTCGGCGGTGACCAGCGGCGTGCCGTCCTGCAGCCGCGCCCAGGTCTTGTAGCCCAGATCCGGCTCCGGTTCGGCCAGCACCTGGCGCTCCACAGTTATGTCCTCGCCAAGGCTCAGCCCCGCGAAGGGAGAGCTTTCCGGGAACTCGGCCAGCGCCTGCGGCTCGTCCCAGGCCAGCGCCCCGCCCATGGAG
>NZ_JACESD010000047.1:12500-23007 GCF_013911995.1 Euryhalocaulis sp. | reverse complement strand
AAAAACCAGGTCGCCCGTGGTCGCCGGCGGGGGCGGAGGCGGAGGGGGAGCGGGAGGCGTGCCGCCGCCCGGCGAGGAAATGCTGGTGTCGGAACAGGCCGCCAGGATTGTGACCGCGGCGCCGGCCAGCAGCAGCCGGCGCATGTTAGAACCCGTATTCATGTGTTGCCCCCTTCAAATGAGCTCGGCGTGTAATTCTCTGAAGGGGGAGGCCACGGCGCACGGCAGCGGCATACGGAAGGAATCCCCCCTCGATGCGGGGGCGTTCTTCGCACTCCATGCTGACACTAATTTAAAAGATATATGTCGGGTCTGTGACAGACTCGGCGGGGGCTTACCGCCAGACAGGCGGCGCGCCGGGCGCGCCTGCGAGCCAGATCAAGAAGATAGCGGCGCAAAGAAACGGTCCGAACGGCATGGGCCGGCCGGCCTCCCGCCGCGTTAAAATTTTTAAGACAAGCGCCCAGATCAGGCCCGCGGCGCTGGCGGCAAGGAGGATGGACGGCAGCGCGAGCAGGCCGGTCCAGGCTCCGCCCGCGGCCAGCAGCTTGGCGTCGCCCATGCCTATCCCCTCCTGCCCGCGCAGGGTGCGGAACGCGGCGGCCAGCCCCCATATCAGCAGATACCCCGCCGCCGCCCCAGCGGCGTGCCAGAACAGCGCCGCGGGGACGGTGAAGGCCATAAAGAGAAGGCCGCCCACGATGAGCGGCAGGCTGAGATAGTCCGGCACGCGCATCTCGCGCGCATCAATCACCGCGATCGCGGTCAGCGTCACGCCGAGGAGAAGGGTTGCGGCCAGAGCCATCATGGCTGGCGTCTTAGCCGCAACACGCCCCCCTACGCCAGCGCGCTTCCCGCCCCCGCGTGAACGCCTATGCCATAGCGGCTGACGGCCGAGCGCAGGATGGAGTCCAGGAAATCGGCATAGGAATGTCCCGCCAGCTCGGCCATCAGGTTCATCTTGCCGTCCCAGCACCAGCCCGGGTTGGGGTTGGCCTCCAGTAGGCGCACCTGGCCATCCGCCGTGGCCCGGAAATCGAACCGCGCATAGTCGCGGCAGCCCAGCCGCTCGAACATGCGCGCGGCGTATTCCGCCATGTCCCGGCGCAGCGCCTCCGGCGCGTCGCTGGCGCGGTAATTGATCTCCGTCCAGTAGGGCGAGTCCGGATCCCACTTGGATTCATAGCCGAGGATTTTCGGCAGCGACGGGTCCAGCTTTGAGTAATCGACCTCCAGCAGGGTCATCGGCTCCAGCCCCGTTTTCGGGTTGCCGATCAGGCCCACCGTATATTCCGCGCCGGTCAGATATTCCTGCACCAGGATCGGCTGGTCGCCGAGGTCGCGCCAGAGCTTCTCCAGATAGTCCACCAACTCCATCTTGTTGTTGACCACGGCCTGGCTGGTGATGCCGAAGCTGGAGTCTCCATAGTTGGGCTTGAGGATCGCCGGGAAGGATGTCGGCAGGGTCGCGGAACGGTCATGCGGCCGCACATAGGTCTCGGACGGCGTCGGCACGTCCAGCGCCGCCGCGGCGGCGCGCACCAGCGACTTGTCGTAGCAGATGCCAAGGCAGACCGGACCGGCCCCGGTATAGGGGATATCCAGCGTCTCCAGTAAAGCCGGGACGTGCAGCTCCATGAAGGCGTCATTATTGAAGCCCTCGTCACAGAGATTCAGCGCGAGGTCCGGCGGGGCGGCGCGCAAATCCTTTTCCAGCGTGGCGTGATTATCCAGATAGCGGAATCTGTAGCCGTCCAGCGTTTCCAGAGAGTCTTTCAGTTTCTGGATGGTGGCGAAGTCTTCCTCATTGAACTGGCCGCCGCGTTTCACCTTATCGGGCAGGCGCGGATCGCCCATGATCACCGCCACGTCCAACGGCTTGGCGCGGCCAGAGACGCCGGCGCGCGCCGTCTTCTTCGGCGCGCGGGCGGTGACGATGGCGCGGTGGCCCATCATGCCTAGATCCTGACCGCGTTCGGACAGCGCCTCGAACCCGCCCATCTGGCGCACTTCGCGGAAGCCCGCCTCTTCCAGCAGCGTCTGCAACTCGGCCGGGGAATAGAGACGCTCGGCATAGAACTGGTCGGCGATCACGCCGCGTTCGTCATGCACAATCACTTCTCGGGAGATCAGGCGGCGGCCGTCCTCGGACAGGCTGCGCTCGCGGCAGACGAAATGGTTCTGGTCGATCCACTCCCATGAGCGCGGCTCGAAATGCGCGCGCATCCAGTCGCCGTCCACCAGATCCAGAACCAGCGTTCCGGAGGCCTTCAGCGCCCGCGCCGCGCCGGTGAGAAGACGCGCATCGTCGGACTGGCTGGCGAAATAGCCGAAGGAATTGCCAAGGATCAGCACGTAATCCTGACTGGATTCGCCAATGCGCACCGCGCGCGCATCACCCTCTCGGAACGTGATGTCCGCGCCGGCGCTCTTGGCGCGTTTGCGCGCCAACCGGATCAGATAGCGCGACCGGTCCACGCCGGTCAGGCCGTCATGACCCCGCCGGGCGAATTCCAGAAGATGCCGCCCCTGCCCGCAGCACAGGTCGAGGATATGGTCGCCCGGCTCCATGCCGGCCGCCGCGATCAGGCGGTCGACCTCAAGGCGCGCATTCTCTTCATCCTCGACCACGTCGCCGTCCGTCTTGAGATAAAGAGAGTCGAAAATATCGCGCCACCATTCGGCCGGCAGATGCGATTCCAGGTCGGAGACAGGACCAATCGACGCGCGCCGGCGGCGCGCGGTGCGGGAGGGATTCGGTTTTTCAGAAGTCATGAGTGCGGGAAATTCCGGCGACCGGCGGCTGACAGTCAGCCCTTGGAAAAGCGGTCGCTCAATGGCCGCTGATATACACCGGAATCGAATCCTCCGCGACTAAAAAATGCGTGAGCGATTTCAACAGAACCGCTTGAATATATTCACTTAAATCAAGTTTTACCGCGATGGAGCGTCAAGGCTTTCACCAAACAGCGCCCCGGCCGTTTCATAGGTGTCGAAGAACGGTTTCAGATGCGTCTCGAAGGCGCGCCAGGATTCGGATTTGTCGGCGCGGATCGGCTGTCGGACCTGCGCCACGCTGAACGTGGCCACCGCGCTTTCCTGCTCATGGAAATTCTTCACCGCCGGATCGCGGGACAGGCCGCAATAATCCAGAATGCGGTCGATCTGTCCGTCCGGGTCTTCGGTCAGTTCTTCATAATCGACCACCAGAATCCGGTCCGGGAACAGGGTCTGCCAGTGCGCGAGAAACGCCTCATAGGCCCGCATTTGCAGGGCGATGTCCTCCAGCCGCCAGGTCCACCACAGGCCGCGGGAGAAGAAATGCGTGAAATTGGAAAGCGCGGTCGGCCCCGGCTTGCGCCGCATCCAGATAAATTTCGCATCCGGCAGCGCGGCCAGCGCCACGCCCAGAATCGTCGGATTGCCGAGATTCTTGTCGACGAAGCGGCCGGTATTGCCGAACCGCTCGCTCGACAGCGCCATGAAGGCCCGCCCGGCGCGCGCCCATGGCCCGCCCGGCTGATTGGCGGAGGCGGCCAGATAGGCGTCTATCCGCTCCGGACTATAGGGCCAGATCGGCAGCGCGGCGGTGTGCAGGTGAGAGGCCTCGGCCCCTTCCGTCACATCCGGGTGCGCGGTCAGGATCTGCTGCATCAGCGTGGTGCCCGTGCGCGGCATCCCGGTCACGAAGATCGGCCGGTCGGTGCGATGTCCCTCCCCCTTGCCCAGAAGGCGGTCGGCGTTCAGCGCGTTGCGCATGGCGCGGAATTTCTGAAAGTGCTTTTCCGCGTCGGGCGGGGCCGCGGGTCCGCAATATTCCGCGCCTTTCATGTACCAGGCAAAGGCGTCGTCAATTTCGCCCCGGCGGCGATGCGTGTCGGCAACCGCGAAATGCAGCGTGCCCAGCGCATGCAGCCGCGCCTGCGGATCGTCGTCTTCCACTTCGCCTACGCCGGCTTTCATGCGCGCCAGCGTCTGGTCGTCGGTGGGCAGGAAACCATGCCGGGAAAGACCATACCACGCGCCGCCGAGGCCGGGCTTCAGGTCTGTCGCGCGCCGGTATTCCCGCTCCGAGGCTTCAAACTCGCCCAGCGCCCCCAGAATCCAGCCATAGGTATTGTGAATGACCGGATTGTCCGGCGCCTGTTCGCTCAGTTGGGCGGCAAGATGCTTTGCGGTCTCGAAGCGTCCGCACTCGGCGGCCAGAGAGGCGGTCTTGTTGCCCGCATCCAGACTGCGCGGCTGCGCGGCCAGTTGCCGGCGGCGGGCGTCGAACGCCCCGAAGAAATCGTGACACTCCAGCGCAATGTCAGAAACCGCGCCCCAGGCCTCGCCCAGCGGCGGATTGGCCGCCAGAAGCCCCCGGCAAGCCTGAAACGCCTCCTCCGGCCGCCCCTGCGCAAACGCTTGCCGCGCCGCGTTGATCTGATTGTCGAACTGGTTGTCCGTCATGTCCCGCCCCTCAACTGGACGCGCACCATCCTAGAGCGCCGTCATGAAGACAAGAGGGCCAGCATTGAACAGCACCCCGAAAACCAGAAAGCCCCGAAATCTCGGGAGATTCCGGGGCTTTCCAATTTGGTTGCGGGGGCCAGTTACGACCTGAAACCTACATTCAAAATTTGTTTCGCTGCGTGAGAGCAACCAACCTGCCAGAACTCGGAAAATCGTCACAAGGTTGTCGCCCGAGTCAGCTCCTCTGAATTCGGATATTGCGGAGGGCGAGACCTTGGGATCAAGAGCAAAGCTTATAAAGCCGCTTGGAACTACCCCTGCTCACACAATTCATCCAAGTCTCTCCGACCATCGATCACCGGCCAGCTTGCACGATTTTGCGCGCTGGCTGGCCGAAAGCGCTGCAAAGTTTGATCATGAGCAGATCATGAAGTCGAAATATCGTTGAACGAATACGATTACGACTTGAGTGTAGGCTCGAAAGGCTCAATTTGATCATCCGCAAGCGATCCAGCTGGCAAGCTGAGAAACCGCTCAATAATTTCAGAAGATATAGCAAGTTTTGATTTTAAATCAGATTTGGTCATGCGACCTGAATCCAACACAAGCTCGGCCACACGATTTAAAAGCAACGGGCGCTCCGCCTCAATACCATCTGGACCGTCTCCGGGTTCCTTTTTTCTCCATTTTTTATAAGATATCTGTTTATATAGATTGGTTATTTGATGCTCATCAAATATTCCTAAATCCTTGCATCTATAAACCATTGCTTGGATAGCAACTTTCCAACGATATTTTAAATCTACGAAGCCCTCTACGCGAGGGGAGTACACCTCATTAGGGAATGTTTTTCTCGGCAGTAAGAACGCACCGGCAAACCTATTCGCTTCTTTTTCAATTTCTGCAAGGCGCTTTTTATCTTCGATGTCCTCTGCGCCAATCCAACGATGAAGCACCAAGTGGCCCAATTCATGGGCAGCATCAAACCTAGCGCGGACGGCACTTTCCTTATCGGAAGCTAAAAATACGAAAGGACGGGCACCGCTCCAAAAGGAGAAAGCTTCAACCTGCTCGCCAGGCATCTGAAACTTGGTGACCAAAATTCCCTGTTTTTCCAGCAAGCGGATTACATTCGAGATTGGCCCGAATCCTAACCCAAAGTGCTCACGAACAGATTCGGCTATCGATTCGATTTCTTCATCTTCATACCGCATTGCCTCGCTATCACTGGGCTCAAATGAGGGTAAATCGACCTCCGGAAAATTTACCTGAGGGTCAAACACACGGGCGGTTTGCGCATACCAAGAGGCAAATACCGCGCAAGCATCGTTTCTACGCTTCGTGTCTGCTCCGACTTTCCGAAAAAAGTTCACACTTTGCGGACCGAAGGTATCAGCCGGCTCGGACAAGAAATAGCGAACGGGTTGACCCAGAGCTTTCGCAAGATCGCTTAAGGTTCCTGGTTCGGGGTTTCGGTCTCCCTGCTCATAATAGGAAATGTTTTGACGCTGGATCCCCACTTCCCGGGCTAACTCTGCCTGGTTTAGTTTCGCAGCTAGCCTAGCCTCTTTGAGACGTCCAGGAATCAAACGCCGCCCGGAAGTGTCTTCTCGGGCGGCGGTAGGGAACTGAAGAATCTTGCTATTCGCCATTATCCCTCCGCCACTTTTCAATATCTTCTTTTAAAAGCTGGACCGCATCAAAATCCGTATCGGTATCCTCCGGGGGAGGCCCGGCAGATTCAATAGCGTGTGGTAACTGAAAAAGGTTTTTGGTTCGATAACTATAATCATACGCGTCGTGCGGATGTGGAATGCCAAGATGGGCAAACCATGGGTCGACGTGTCGATGCGCTAGAAGAATGTGAGGTTCTCCACGAACTGCCAACTCCTCATCGGGTGGATCAAAAAGCCAAGGCTCATTGTTTAATCGAGCATTATTTCGAAAACTCACCTGCCGCGGCTGTCGTGCAGGATTTCTTACCAAACTGATCGTCACAACCGAGTGGCTCGGCCGCAACGCCAAATACTTCCCTGTAGGTTTGTCGAAAGACCGCCACTCATAATCAAAAGGCAAGGCTCCAGTTTGACAGGCCGTCTCGAACGCCTTGTCCACAGACCAGGAAACTAGGCGCCCAAAATTAGCTTTTGCGCTTGCAACCTGAAGAAAAGGTTCTTGTTCGGCGACCAATTTCGCGGCGGAATATGCCGTTCGAAGCGTCGTCGGTATTACCGGACGAAGCGCGTTCGGAAACTGATCATCAAGAAAATCCTTCGGCGGTGCGTTGTGCATTACACATCTCTTCTCGTTGCATCGGCGCGACTGCAACTTGATACGAATTGAATGCCTTTTTGTCAACCGCGTCGCCCACCGCCCGGAAATCGTCATCTCGCGCGACTAAGCGCGCAACTACACCGACGACATAAATTATTGATTTTATTGGCAATCAAGAATCGGCCAGAATAGAAAAAGCCCCTGAAACCGTAATGATTTCAGGGGCTTATACTGGTTGCGGGGGCAGGATTTGAACCTGCGACCTTCAGGTTATGAGCCTGACGAGCTACCGGGCTGCTCCACCCCGCGTCAGAAGAGGCGCTTATGTAACGGCCCGCCCCCGGTTTGTGAAGGGGCGGTGACGGTTCGAAAGCAGGTTATAGCATGTTTTCCGCATAATCGGTTGCGTCGCCTGAAATGTCGGGCCTAAAAATATAATGTTCCCTATATGTTCTTTTCGGGTTACGCTGCGCGCATGCAATCCCGACTCTTCTCCCATCCCGCCGCGTCGCTTCTCAGAGTGGTCCATTCGCGGCTGCCTGACGCTTCCGCCGGTTTCACGAAGAATCCTGCGCGGCTGTCTCCGCCTGACCAGCTGGTGCGGGCCATGCTGGGCGCGCGGACGCAGGACGCGGTCTCCTTACAGGCCTTCTGGCGATTGAAGCGCCGCTATGCGGACTGGTCGCAACTGGCCGCAGCCGACTATCGGGAGGTGCTGGAGCGCATCGCCGGCGTCACCTTTGCCGAAGACAAGGCCGCCAATCTGCAGGCGGCGATGGCCCGTCTTGATTTGTCGCGCGGCGGCAGGGCGCTGGACTTCCTGGCCGAATGGCCCGTGGACAGCGCCCTCGCCTGGCTGGAATCCCTGCCCGGCGTCGGGCGCAAGACCAGCGCGGCGGTTCTGAATTTCAGCACGCTTCAAAGACCGGCCATGGTGATCGACTCCCATCACCAGCGCGTCGCAAAGCGGCTGGGTCTGGCGCGCTGGCGGGCCAGCGTCGAAGATACCTATAACGTGCTGATGGCCTCCGCGCCCGGGGACTGGGCCGCGGCGGATTTCGAGCGGCATCACCATAATATCAAGGCGCACGGCCAGAAGCTGTGTCATCATCTGGCGCCGGACTGCCGCGGCTGTCCGCTGGCCGATATCT
This sequence comes from Euryhalocaulis sp., assembly GCF_013911995.1. NCBI lineage: Bacteria > Pseudomonadati > Pseudomonadota > Alphaproteobacteria > Maricaulales > Maricaulaceae > Euryhalocaulis > Euryhalocaulis sp. The sequence continues at coordinate 15,127 of NZ_JACESD010000047.1, read as the reverse complement.
GCCCGTCCGCCGCCTGACGCCTTTATCGGACCGGCCGCGCGGAAGCGGGGCGTCAGGGCGATCCCCTCGCCCACAGGCGATAACAGGCGCGGCGTTCCCTTTTCCGCCTGATCTGGTATCCCTTTGAGGAAAAGAAAAAGCCTTTTTTCGATGGGTTAGAGGGAACGCCAATGGCAAGCCATGCAAAGACGGGCGCAACGCCCGGCATTGATCTGTCCAAAGCGGATCTGGTCTGGAACCGGAACGAAGCGCAACTTTACGAACAAGCTGTTCTGACGGGCGAGGGAAAGATCGCCAAGGACGGGCCGCTGGTCGTCACCACGGGCAAACATACGGGCCGTTCGGCCAACGACAAATTCGTGGTTCGCGACGAGTCCACCGAAAACACGGTCTGGTGGGACGCCAACGCTTCCATGACGCCGGACCAGTTCAAAACGCTACGCGCCGATTTCGAGGCGCACCTGGCCGGCAAGTCGCTCTATGCCCAGCAACTGCATGGCGGGGCGGACCTCGATTACCGCCTGCCCGTCTCGATCGTCACCGAATATGCGTGGCATTCCCTGTTCATCCGTCACTTGCTGCGGCGGCCGGACCGGGACGAGCTGGAAAATTTCCAAGCCGAGTTCAGCATCGTGAATGCGCCCAGTTTCCGGGCCGATCCCGCGCGCCATGGCACCAATTCCGAAACCGTGATCGCGGTGAATTTTGCCGAACGCCTGGTGCTGATCGGCGGCACCTCCTATGCCGGCGAGACCAAGAAATCGGTTTTCTCGATCCTCAACTACCTGCTGCCGCAAAAAGCCGTCATGCCGATGCATTGCTCGGTCAATACGGGCGGCGCGGACGACGCGGCGATCTTCTTCGGCCTGTCCGGCACGGGCAAGACCACGCTTTCGGCCGACGCCACGCGCACGCTGGTCGGCGATGACGAGCATGGCTGGTCCGAAAACGGCCTCTTCAATTTCGAGGGCGGCTGCTACGCCAAGATGATCCGCCTTTCGGAAGAGGCGGAGCCGGAAATCTACGCCACCACCCGCCAATGGGGCACGGTGCTGGAAAACGTCGTGATGGACGAGGAAACGCGGCAGCTGGACCTCGATGACGGCTCGCTGGCCGAGAACAGCCGCGGCGCCTACCCCATCACCGCCATCCCGAACGCAGATCCGGACGGCCGCTGCGGCCATCCGCGCAATATCATCATGCTGACCTGCGATGCTTTCGGCGTCATGCCGCCGATCGCCAAGCTGACGCCAGAACAGGCCATGTATCACTTCCTCTCCGGCTACACCGCCAAGGTGGCCGGCACGGAAAAGGGCGTGACCGAGCCGCAGGCCACCTTCTCCACCTGTTTCGGCGCGCCTTTCATGCCGCGTCATCCCTCCGAATATGGCGACCTGCTGCGCAATCTGATCGGCAAGCACGGCGTGGATTGCTGGCTGGTGAACACGGGCTGGACGGGCGGCGCCTATGGCGAAGGCTCCCGCATGCCGATCGGCGATACGCGCGCCTTGCTGCGCGGGGCGCTCGACGGCTCTCTGAAGGCGGGCGAGTTCCGCGAGGATTCCTTCTTCGGCTTCCAGGTCCCGCTGAGTGTTGAGGGCGTCGACAATGCGCTGCTGGACCCGCGCGGCACATGGGGCGACCCGATGGCCTATGACCGCCAGGCGACCAAGCTGGCCGACATGTTCATCAAGAACTTCGCCAAGTTCGAGAAACATGTCGGGCAGGACGTGCGCGACGCAGCGCCCGATCCCGATAGTCCAAGCCCGGTTTCCGGCCAGAGCGCCAGAAGTGACCTGCACGCCGCCAAATAGCTATCCGCCGGCGCCGGCGCCCTCTTGAACCGGGGTCCGGCGGCGGCCGGCTTACATCTTTCCGTCGCAAAAGATTCGCGGATCGGTTGGAAAACTGAGTCCGAAGAGTCGCACGACTCACCTAGCCATCCCTTTCGATGCGAGGGCGGTTCCTGACCGCCTCAATCGGGGGATGGCATCATGCGCGAGGCTTTGCTTCTGCTTGCCGCGCTTGTTCTGAGCGGCTGCGCCAGCCACTCCGGCGCACCGGACTCACCGTTTCAAATTCTCACCCGGGATCATCTGCCAGACCAGGCGGCCTCGCCCGCCGATCAGGGCGTGCTGCGGGTGATGACGTATAATGTCGCCGGGTTACCGGCGCCGGTTCGCTCCGGCCGGAAGGCGGCGCTGGCGGAGATTGGCGATCGCCTGGCCGGCCTGCGTGAAGCGGGGGAAGCGCCGCAGATCGTTTTTCTGCAGGAAGCCTTCATGGATGAGGCGACACAAACCCTGATCCGGCGCGCCGGCTATGCTTTCGCCGTGCGCGGTCCGGACAAGTCGCACGCCCCGGCCCCGCGCCTTGGCGCGTTGGGCGCGCCGCGCCGCGCCCGCGGGGAAGGCCTCGGCAAACTGACCGGCAGCGGCCTCTATATTCTCTCCGACTATCCAATCCTGGATGTCCGGGCCATGACGTTCGGCGATTGTGCGGGGCTGGACTGCCTGGCCAACAAGGGCGTGCTCATGGCGCGCATCCAGACGCCCTTCGCGCCCGAACCGGTCGAGGTTTTCACGACCCATCTCAATGCAAGGAAGGCCTCCAAAGCGCCCATAAAG
>NZ_JACESD010000047.1:0-5000 GCF_013911995.1 Euryhalocaulis sp. | reverse complement strand
CGGGAATCGGCGTTCTGGGGTGGTGGCTGTCGCGCCGCGGCAACCAAAAGGGAGGCGAATGATGTCAGTTTTCCTTCGATCGGCGCTCATCGCCATCCTTGTGACGGGTTTTCTGGCCGTCACCGCAGGACGGCAGATCATGGCGCGGAATGGCGGCGAGGAGCTGGTGCTGGAGGCCGCCCCTGTGGATCCGCGCGACATCCTGCTGGGCCACTATGTCGCCCTCTCCTATGCCATTGAGCGGCTGGACCTATCCGCGCTCGAAGGCGACGACGCCTTCGAGTCCGGTGATTCCCTGTTTCTGGAACTCACGCCAGAGGACGGCGCCGCCCGCCCGGCGGCCATATATAAATCCTGGCCGGCGCAGCCCGGCGGGGTGATTCTGGAAGGCCGGGCCATTACCGCGGCGCGGGCCAGCACACAGGATCCCGAGGGCGTTCCGGGCTCCGGTCGTTTCCTGATCGCCCGTTTCGATCTGCCCCGGCGCTATTACGCGGACGCCGAAACCGCCCTGGCGCTGGAAACGGAACTGCGTGAAAACGGCTTTCAGGTGATTCTTTCACAGCAGGCAGGGCGTCCGCCCGTGCTCAAAGGCCTGATTGTCGACGGCGAACGCCGGGTCGACACGGTTTTCTAGCGAAGAATCGCGATCAGCCGGTCGCGATATAGTCCTTCATCGCGCGGGCTTCGGCTTCGGCTTCGGCGATTTTCCGCTTCACAACATCGCCAATCGAGATCACGCCGATCAGTTTTCCGTTCTCGACTACGGGCAGATGACGAATCCGGCGGTCGGTCATCATTCCCATCATGCTGTCCACGGAATCGCCGGGGCCGCAGAAGACGACATCCCGCGTCATGCATTCCCCAACCCGCACATTCAGGGCCTCCGCGCCGGCGCGCGCGATCTGCCGCGCCAGGTCGCGTTCGGAAAATACGCCGACCGGGCCGCCGCTTTCGCCGACGATAATCACCGCGCCAATCCTCTTCTCGTCCAGAAGCTGCGCCGCCTCCGCCAGGCTGGCTTCCTGGGAAATGGTGAAAACCTCGCCGCCCTTGTCCTTGAGAATCGATGCCGCTGTCATGGCTGTGCCTCCCTGTTGTTATGCAGAGAGTGCAGCGCATTGCGCCAAGATTCAATTTGCGCTGCGCAAATCGGTGACTCTGACAGGCGGACTAACTATTGTCCGCGCGGTCTGAAAACGGGGTGGGACATGGCTGACTCAAGCGAATTGCTGATCCGGGCGCGGGACGCGGCCAAACAGAAACGCAATGGCCTGGCGGTCATGCTGCTGCGCCAGCTGACGCAGGAAAACCCGCCGCTTGGCGAACGCTGGGGTGCCGCGGCGCAGCTCGCCGCCAGCCTGCAGGACATGTGGACCGCGGCGGAAGCGCAGAAACGCATGGTCGAAACCGGCCGCAGGGACACCGCATCGCGTCTCAGCCTGGCCCGCTTCCTTCATGAATCAGGACAGTTCGAGCCGGCGCGCGCCGAAATCGAGGCTCTGTACGAGGATGACCCCGGCAATGTCCGGGTCGTCTATGCCTCCGCCTACATCAATGCCCGCCTGCAGAATGACGAGCTGGCGATCGAGCGGTATCGCGAAGCCGCCCTTATGGATCCGCGCCAGTCCGTGGCCTGGGCCGTCATGATGCGGATGAAAAAGGCCACGGAGGGCGACCCGGATATCGACCATATGCGCAGGGCGGAGGCGCAGCTTACCGAGGAAAAGGCGCCTTTGCGCGCGCCCGTGAAATACGGCCTTGGCTACGCCATGGAGCATCTGGGCAATTACGATTCGGCCTTCAGCCTCATCAGCGAAGGCTCGCACCTGATGCATGAGCATCACCAGTATAACCGCACGCGCATGGCGTCCGTCCTGCAGGGGCTCAAGAACGCCTGCCCGCCGGAAATGATCGCCAATGCGGAGGGCCACGATACCGACCGGCCGATCTTCGTGGTTGGCGCGCCGCGCGCCGGGACAACGCTGGTGGAGACCATTCTCAACGCCCATAGCGGCGTGGTCGGCGGGGCGGAGCTGCCCTTCATGACCGTCGCCAGCTATCCCGCGCAGAACGCGGCCAGCGAATCGCCGGGCAATACCGACGCGGCGCTGAAGCGGATGCTAGGGCCCGATGCGTGGAAAAAGATCGGCGCAACCTATGCCACGCTGGGCGCGGAGCGCTTCGGGCCGACCGGAAAATTCGTCGATTCGACCACCACGACCCCCTGGCAGATGGGATTCATCCTGTCCGCCATGCCCAATGCGCGCATCATCTGGATGACGCGCAACCGCGCCGACGCCCTGTGGGCGATCTACAAGGTGCTGTTCGCGGTGTCCCAGACCTTCTCCTACGACTTCGCGAACATTCAGGATCGCCTGAACTGGGTTGCGAATCTGCGCGACCACTTCGCCGAAATCGCCCCGCAGGGCCAGATTCTGCGCGTCAATTACGAGGATCTGGCGCGCAATCCGGACGAATGGATCCCGAAAATCCTCAGCCATTGCAATCTGGAATATGAGGACTCGGTCCGCGACTTCCACAAAAGCGACCGGATCGTCTCCACGGCCAGCTTTGCACAGGTGCGCCAGCCCATCTCGACCAAGAGCATCGGGTCATGGCGGCGCTATGAGCAGCACCTGGCCCCGATCTATCGTGAGGTTATCGGACCCGATTACGAATCCGAATCGTAGTCGAAGGCGCGGAACATCCACCCCAGCTCATCGCGCACGACGTCTCGGGTCTCGTCCTCATAATAATCCGCCCAGGGGGCGAACGCCTCTTTCTGGCGATACGGGCCTTTCAGCCGCTCCGGCTCGAAAGGAAGGTCCAGCTTCGCGCAGACGCGCTCCACGCCCTCTTCCAGGGCCTCGAAACGGATGATTTCGTCCAGGAACATGTCGCCATTGAGGGTCAGAACCCGCCGCATTTCCGGCAAATGCGGTGAAACGACCAGCCAGTCGCGGAACACTTTCCGCGTGGCGCTGAAATCCAGCCCCTGCAGGCGCTCGCGTTCATAGTCCGGCATCCATGCGTGGAACCAGGCGACCGTCAGGTCGAACGGATTTCGCACGACGCTGAATTTCAGATATTTCGGCCAGCGCGCGGGACCGACCAGCTTGTACAGCCGGTCCGGCCGGCTGATCGGGCCAATCGTGTCGTCCGGATCCGGCCGCTTGCGCGCCTCCAGGGTGCGGCTGCTGACAATGCCATGCTTGGTGCGCTCGGATTCGCGCTCGATTGCCGGCTCGAACGCGCCCGGGCGGACACAGTAAGGCTCGAAATAGATCTCGGCCTCCCAGCCGGTCACCCGGGACGTATTGATATAGACGAATTTCTTTTCGTGACTGACCAGCATCAATTCGCCTCAGACATCGTCGGGATCATAATGGAAATGCTCAAACTCCCAGGCAAAGCGATCACGAATGATCTGCTTGGTTTCCGGGGTGTAGTATTCTCGATAGCCGGGAAAACCGTCGCGCTTGCCCACCTTGCGCTGCGGCATCAAGGCCGGCTCGAACGGCGTGTCCACCCGCTTGCAGACGGCCTCTATGTCGTCCAGCAGGCGCTCATAACGGATCACTCCGTCAATAATGATCTCGCCGCGGATTGATGTGTACATTTCATCATTGGGCGTCGAGGGGAAAATAATCAGCCAGTTCCTGAACATCTCGCGCGTTTCCGCGAAGTCCCGTTCCCCGAGCCGGTCGCGGTCGACCTTGGGCATGCGCATGTGGAACCAGGAAACCACCTTGTCATAGGGATTGCGGATACAGGTGAACTTGAAATACCGGTTCCAGATTTCCGGACCGACCTTCTCGCGGATGCCTTCCGCCGACAGGTGGCTGGTAAAGCCGCCGGAGGTGGCGTGATAGCGCTTGTGCCGCGCCCCGATTACGCCCTGCGCCGTTATTTCGGCGGGGCGGCCCTGTGAGGGCTGATACGCGCCTTCAGGCAGGCACCAGCGCTCGAAATACTCCTCGACGCTGGTTCCCGCGGTCTTCGCGCTTTTTATGAAAATGAATTGCTTTCGGTGGCTAACCAGCATGCTGTTCCAACATCCCCCCGGCGGACGCCCCCGGCCCGCGCTGTATGCCAGTGTGTTAGTGAGCGCCCCGCGCGGCGTCAATCAGCCTGGTCGAACCCGTAACCGAAGGTTTCCAGCTCCCACGCATAGATATTCCTGATCACCGCGATGGTCTCGTCCTCGTAATAGGCCTTCCATGCGGGAAAGCCGTCACGATAGCCCTTTTTGCGATGCGGCAGGCGATCGGGATCGAACGGAATATCTAGCCGCCCGCACATCGCCTCCAGATCCTCGCCTAGCCGCTCATAGCGCATGACGTGATCAAGGCAGAACGTTCCGCCTATCGTGCAGAAATGACGGTCGCGCGGCACCTGCGGCGCAATGATCAGCCAGTCGCGGAATACCCGTCTGGTTTCGGCGAAATCCAGTTTCGAAAGGCGTTCCTTTTCTTCCGGCGGCATATGGAAGTGAAACCAGGAAACGACCTTGTCGAAAGGGTTCCGAACGATCGAGAACTTCAGATAAGCTTCCCAGATATCATCGCCGACCCAGCCCTTGACCCGCTGGGCGGGGGCGTGACTGAAATACTTTTCCCCGGGATCGGGTTTCATGCGCCGGGGGCCGACAATGCCGGCCTCCGTCTCCAGAGCCGGGCGGAGCGCCTTGTCCGCTTCCACGCCCTCCGGGACACACCAGGGTTCGAAATAAAGCTCGACGCTTGTACCGGCGGTCTTGCCGGTCTTCAGGAAAATGAATTTCTTCCGGTGGCTAACCAGCATCACTGAACGCCGTGGCATTGAACGGGTTGAATCGAACGCCTCCGCCGGGAACGGCGCTGGCGCGTGTCACGGCTTGGACCAGCCGCGAAAAAAAATCGACAGAAAAAATCAGAAAACTGAAGCCGAAAAAGAAACGGGCCCCTCCAACCGGAGGGGCCCGTCCCAAGATCGTGAGATCGTCGCTGTATTACAGG
>NZ_JACESD010000046.1:0-23625 GCF_013911995.1 Euryhalocaulis sp. | reverse complement strand
CAGGACAATCGGGAAAAGCCGCCGCGCGCCCTTGCTGCCGCCGCCCTCGCCCATCAGAAGGCCCGCCCAGCCCGTATCGGACCGCAGCAGGATGAGAGCGGTGAAAAGCAGAACGAAACAAAGCGCGGTATGCAGCGCCATGGCGGTAAAGGCGGAGACCCGGTACAGCGCCTCAGCGTCGAATATGTAGCCGACAACGGCGATCATTCCGACCAGAAGCCCGGCCGTTGCGGACAAGACGTAGAAGTGATCGCGCCGGCGGCCCTCGCCATTGAGCGAAAGAAGACAGGCCGCCGCGAGAATGAAACACGCCGCCGTCCCCTGGGCCATGCTGTTGAGACGGTTCCGATCAATTTCCGGCCAGACCAGCGCGTCAACGCCGCTCGCCTGATCGCTCACGATCAGCACGATGTCGGTTAGCGCCACCGCCCCGACGAGGAGGGCGATAATCGTGACGGCCAGCGCCGATTTCCGGGCCTTGCGGCCAGTCAGCAGCCAGAGAACAACCGTACCCAGAACGAAAAACAAGAAGGCCGTGCTCGGCATCATCGCCGAATAGGATGTGCGCAGCCTTATCAGCAGCTCCGACCCCGCGGCCCATCCGGTCAGCGCGAACAGGCTGATCGCGATAACAGCGATGCTGGCCGCCACGGCCCAGCCGCCCGCGTGCCGCGCCTGCCGGCTGGCTATGCGAAGTTGCGCCATGCGTAGCCGTCTGTTTGTCCGGGTAGCATTTTATTCACCTTACTGGCTGCAGTTGAGGCTCTCAAGCGGCAAAAAGTCGGCGGCCGAGGCGCCGTAAACCGCCTGGAGAGCTTCTGCGATGGCGCATTTCTGACCGGCTGAAAGGGCCGGGTCCGATTTAAGGTCCTCGAACAGCGCCTCCATGCTGTCGCCATTGGCGATCAGCTCCGGACCGCCGCCGGCGGGGCTGTCGAACCGCATCATCATGGCGTCCGCGCCCCAGCGGTTCCAGAACGGGAAATCGCCGCCGCCATCGCGCGGCGCCCCGGCGCGGGCAAATTCCGCCCAATAGCCGCCCATGGCGGCGGCCAGCGCCGCCCGCCCTTCCGCGTTGTCATCGTTGAAAATCACGCGGTCCAGATCGCCGAACAATTGGAAACGATTGAAAACGAAGGGAATCTCCATGGCGTGCGGCGCGCCCAGAAGTTCAGAAAAATCCATGGTCAGGGCGCTGCCGCCTTCATCCCAGTCGAAGCGGTAGCCATAGACATCATCATGTCCGGCGGCGCGCATCAGGGCCATCGCCTCATCGACCGCCAGTATCTTCCACATCCGGCTCTGATAGGCGGAGACGGCATGATAAAAACCGGGATCGCGCAAGCGATAGATCAGGCCGAACCAGCGCCGCGTGTAACGGTCGTCCAGCAGGTTGAACAGCTTCATTTCGTCCTTGTTGGCGCCGCTGATCACCGGAACGGCGTTGAATCCGCCCTCACGGCCCAGCGCGCTCCGGATTCCCTCTTCAGGCAAGGCGACCCCGTCAGCGATCATGGCGGGCATATCGCCCAGCAATCCGTCCCCGCCGCGATAGGGCGCGAAGACATCCTCAACCGAGGCGGCGCGCAGCGCCCGGGCGCTCGTATCGGCCGCCATGGCCGGCGCGGTTTTTCCGGACGGGTTGGGATAGTCGCCGCTTTCGCTCTCCGCCTCCGCCAGCGGGACCGATTCCAGACTGCCGCTCTGGATGATGGCGCGGTCGAACAGGCCCGCTGCGCGCGGCGAGGCCAGAAGTCCGGCGACGTTATGGCCGCCCGCGCTTTCTCCAAAAATGGTGACATTGTCCGCATCGCCGCCGAAAGCGCCGATCTCGGCCTCCACCCATTCCAGCGCGGCGATCATGTCCAGCAGGGCGAAGCTCGCCGCGCGGTCCGCCTCGCTTTCCGCGCTCTCGCGCAGCGCCGGGTGGGCGAACCACCCCAGCGGCCCCAAGCGGTACTGGATGGCCACGACAATCACGTCCTGTTCGGCCGCCAGCACGGACCCGTCATAGCTGGACGCGCGGCCCCACACATTGCCCCCGCCGTGGATCCAGACCATCACCGGCGTTTCATCCGCTCCCGGCTCCAGCCCGCCCGGCGCGTAGATGTCCAGATAGAGGCAATCCTCGGTCCCGATCAGCAGGCCGGGGTCCAGCCCTTCAGTCCGGTTCAGGCCGTTGGTTACTTGCGGGCAACGCTCGGCGGAGGCCAGCGCCTGACGTTCGCCGGACCAGCCGGCGGCCGGACGCGGCGCGCGCCAGCGCAGATCGCCCGTTGGCGGCGCGGCGAACGGTATGCCCTTCCAGACATCGGCCCCGCTTTCCGCGCGATAGCCGACCAGCGCGCCCTGCGTGACCGCTCGCGCCGTTTCGAAATAGGCTTCCGGCGCCGCTGGCTCTTCGTCTCCGCGGGAACAGGCGGTCAGCGCCAGAATGGCGGCGATTGTCAGGATGGGTCGCATGGTTTCCCCCTCGCTTGCGTCCGGCCTCTATCCTAAAACCGGTTGCCGCCGGGCCGGAAACGATTTTCGATGGTCCCGTAGATATCCGCCGCTCCGGCGGAGATGCTGAAAACAAGGAAAAGACCGGTATGATCCTGCGCCTGCTCGTGATGATGTGCGCCGCGTTTGCCCTGCCGGCCTGCGCGCAGACCGGCCAGGCGGAGGCCGATAACGCCATGAAGATATCCCCGGTGATTTATCTGGTTCGCCACGCGGAGAAACAGACCGGATCCGATCCGGCGCTGACGGAGGCTGGCGCGGCGCGGGCCGGGCGCCTTGCCGCTCAACTGGCGGACGCCCGGCTTCAGGCCGTTTACGCCACCGACACGGCGCGGGCGCAGGAAACGGCCCGTCCGGCGGCGGACGATCACGGTCTGGAAATAACCTCCTATGACGCGCGGGACCTGGCCGGGTTCGCGCAAGCCCTGAAACAGGCGGGCCAAACCGCGCTGGTGGTGGGCCATTCCAACACCACGCCGCAACTGGCGGAGCTTCTGGGCGGCGAACCCGGACCGGAGATGGACGAGTCCGATTATGACCGGCTCTATGCGGTCTCGCTCACCGACGGGCAAACACGGATGTTCGTCGCGGGCGGCGATGACCGCCCCTGACAGCGGCGTTTGCCGCGCTCCCCTCTTATCAAACCCCAATCATGCGTTATGACGGGTCCATGATGAATTTTGCCCAAGCCAATGAGCTCTTAAGCAATGGTCAGCGCGCCGCCGAGGCGGGCCGTCATGACGAGGCGGAGAAATGCGCCGATCAGGTGCTTGCCGACTATCCCGCGGACCCCAGCGCCCAGACGCTGAAGGCGATGTGCCGGCAGTCCGCGGGCGATTTCGACGGCGCGATCTTTATCTATCGCAGCCTGGCGAAAGCGCATCCCAGCTCGGCTGACATTCACAACATGATCGGCCAGTGCGAGATCGGCGCGGGCCGGCCCGGAAAGGCGGAAGAAGAATTCCGCAAGGCCGAGCGCAAGAACCCGGAAAACTCTTTCTTCCCCTACAATCTGGGGGTGGTTCTGGAGCGCCGGAGCCGCAAGCGCGAAGCCGCCGAGGCCTATCAGCGCGCCATCGATATCAATGCCGACCATCTCTACGCCCAGCGCGGTCTGGCGCATATCCTGAACGATCTCAACGAGTATGAGCGCGCGGAGAAGGCGGCCAATGCCGCGCTGGCGCTGGACCCGAACGACCCCGTCGCCCTGTCGGTTGCCGCGGCTGCCGACCTGCGCAATGGAGAGCCGCAGGCGGCGCTGGACCGCATCAAGGCGGGATTCAGGGAAACGCGCGCCAATCCGGTCGAAGCCGCCATGATCTGGGGCCGTATTGGCGATGCGCGCGAGGCGCTGGGCGACTTCAAGGGCGCGGCGGAGGCCTGGGGCCAGGCCAATCGCGGCCTGAAACAGCTCCACGCCCCGGAATATGAAGCCCATAAGGGGCCATACTCCATCACCACCGCCAGGCGGCTGCGGGACTTTTTCAAGGACGCGAAGCCGCAGCAGGACGAGAAGTTCGAACCCGGCCCCGCGCCGGTGTTTCTGGTCGGCTTCATGCGCTCGGGCACCACGTTGCTGGAACAGGTTCTGGCCGCGCATCCGAAGATCGAGACTTCGGGCGAAGCCGACACGATCCGCCCGTTCCTGGAGGCGGCCAGCGAGGGCGGCGATCTGGCCGCGATCATGACCGCGTCCCCGACGCGCCTGAAAGAGCTGGGCAAGGCCTACTGGAAACACGCCCGGCCGGAAGCGGGCGCGCCCAAAGAAGGCGAGATATTTGTCGACAAGCTTCCCGCCAACCTGATGTGGGCCGGCGTATTGGCGCATGTCTTCCCCAATGCCCGCTTCATCCTGTCGCTGCGCGATCCGCGCGACGCGGTGCTGTCCGCATGGCGCCAGCGGTTCGAGGTGAACCCCGCCACCTACCGCATGCTCCAGATGACCGATGCGGCGGAATATTACGATGCCTCGATGGCCGCGTTCGAAGCGGCGCGCGCCGCCTATGGCGGCCTGGCCGTGCATGAAACGCGCTATGAGGACCTGGTCGCGGATCTGGAAAAGGAAACGCGCGCCGTTCTGAAATTCATCGGCGCGGACTGGGACAAGGCCGTTCTGGATTACCGGGAACAGGCCTTGGCGCGGGAAATCACAACCCCCTCCGCCGGGCAGGTTGTCCGCCCGGTCTATTCGGAGTCGGTGGGCCGCTGGCGTGACTATGAATCCGCGCTCTCGCCGGTCCGTGGTCTTCTCGATCCGTGGGCCGCGCACTGGAAATATTCCGGGTAAGGGCTGAATTAACCGGGCGGCGGTGCTAGGCTCGCCGCCATATGACAATAGAATACAGAGGCTTGGGGGCTGGAATTGCGGCTTGTCTCTGGCTGGCTGCCTGCGGCGGGGCCGATCATGAGCGGCCGCTGGACGAGCGTGAAACGCTTACCGTCCTCACCACCAATTCCCCCACAACCTATTATATCGACCGGGATGGAGAGCCGGAGGGATATGAGTACCGCCTGACGCAGGCCCTGGGCGAAAGCCTGGACCTGAAGGTCGAGTACAAGATCCTGAATTCCGTGGAGGACGTGCTGACCGCGCTGGCGCGCGGCAAGGGCGATCTCGCCGCCGCGGGCCTCACCGACACGCCGGCGCGCCGCGCCCGGTTCGGCGTTTCCCCCGCCTACAAGACAATTGTCGAGGAGGTTGTCTGCCGCCGGCGCGGCGCCATTCCTGAAACCGCGGCCGAACTGGACTCCGTCTCGATCATCGCGGCGGCCGGCTCCAGCTATCTCGAGACGCTGCAGGCGCTGAAGGCCGATCACCCCGATATCAGCTGGCGCACCGTGTCTGGCGGCACGGAAGCGGCGCTGGAAGAGGTGTGGAGCGAGCGCGCCGACTGCACCATCGCCGATTCCAACATCGTCGCCGTCAATCGCCGCTATTATCCGGAGCTGGAGGTCGCCTTCGCGCTTCCGGACGATCAGTCTCTGGTCTGGATGACGCCCGCGGACGCCGCGCCGTTGCAGGAGCATCTGGCCGAGTGGCTGCCGGAAACCGGGGATTTCCGCGCCGCGCTGGACGAACGCTTTTACGCCTATATCCCGGTCTTCGATTTCGTCGATATCCGCGCCCTGCGCCAGCGCCTCAAATCGCGCTATCCGGACTATAGCGACCATATCGAAGCGGCGGCGAGACAGTATGACCTGCCGGTCGCGTTTCTTGCCGCGCAGGCCTATCAGGAAAGCCATTGGGACCCGGACGCGGTCAGTCCGACCGGGGTGCGCGGCATCATGATGCTGACCGGGCCGACAGCGCAACGCGTGGGCGTCGATAACCGTCTGGATCCGCGCCAGTCCATTTTCGGCGGCGCGAAATATATGCGCGAGCTTCTGGATCGCCTGCCCGAGGATATTCACGGCGATGACCGCTACTGGTTCGCCCTGACCGCCTATAATCTGGGCCTTGGCCATCTCTATGACGCGCGGGCGCTGGCCGAGCGGCGCGGGCTGGACAAGAATCGCTGGCGCGACGTGCGCTCGGTCCTGCCCGACCTCGCCCGGCGCGATGTCAGCCGCACTTTGAAATACGGGTTCGCGCGCGGGCACGAGGCCGTGCGCTATGTCCGCCGGGTGCGCAATTACCGCGACATCATCCGCCGCGAGCTGGACGCCGCCTAGGTTTTGAGCAGCGGCAGGGTGGCGTAGAGGCTGCGCAGGCAGTGACGGGCCAGATGCTTGGACCGCGCCGGGCTCCAGCCGCGGCCCGGCTCCGGGTTCACCTTGGCGTCCTTGAACGGCATTTCCAGCGTCATCGCGACTGCGCCATAGCGCTCCGCCACCTGGTCGGTGCACACGGATTCCCGCCAGCCGCCGGGTTCGGCCTCGGGATAGCCTTCCTCGGTCTGGAAGTCCGGGCACCGCGCGGTGAGGTCGGCGATGAAATGGTCGTACGCTTTCGTCTGGCGCTCGGTGAGAGAGGGAATGCCCTCGAAACCGGCGATGAAAACATTGGCGATGGCTTCGTCGCCATGCACGTCGATGCAGTAATCCACGCCCGTTTCGTCCATGGCGTTACGGACATGGAAAACCTCCGGCGAGCTGTCCTCGCTCGGATTGTCCCACTCGCGGTTCAGGTTCACGCCCGCCGCATTGGTGCGCAAGTGACCCCGCTTTGAGCCGTCGGGGTTCATGTTCGGCATAACGTGGATGACGGCGTTCTTGCGCAGCGCCGTGGCGACCGGGTCGGCCGGATCGGTCAGCATTTCCAGCGCGCCTTCCATCCACCATTCACCCATGGATTCGCCCGGATGCTGACGCGCATTGATCCAGCAGACCGGCTTGCCCTCGCCCGGCTCGCCAAACGTGAAGCGGTCCATCGGCTGACCGTCCAGCGTGTGGCCCAGCACATCGTGTTTCACGAAGGGGCAAGCCGCGGTTTTCGCGATCAGGTCGTGATGCCGCTCCATGGAATAGGGCGCGAAATAGGCGATCCACAGGACCGGACGCTCCAGCTTCGCCTCTATGCGCAGCACGCCGGCTTTCTCGTCATAGCTTGTGGGAAGGCGGAACCAGTCCTCGCCGCGGTCATAGCTGGCGCAGGCGTCATAGCCGGGCCAGCCGCCCGGATAGGCGGACTCGTTCAGGTTTTCGATATCCAGCGTGCAGGTCTCGCCCGGCGTTCCGGAAAGGCGGAAATAGAACCACTGCGCGAATTCGGAATTGTGGTCCCGGTTGATCGACAGGCGGGCCTTGCGGTCCGCGATCTCGATCACATTGATATTGCCGGCATCGAACGCACTGGAAATCTGCATGAATCCGCCTTTTGCAAAGAAATGCATATGTGTGAAGGCGGTAAGGCTTATGGGCGGGGGCGATTTAATGCAATGGCTCCCCCGCGCCCGCCGGCGCGAAGGAGTCAGTTAACAAAGGCGCTATGGTCAGGCGCCGCCGCGGGCGCTGCACAGCGTCGCGCCGTTCTTGCCGGTGATCGTCAGCTCCGCGCGCCAGTTGGCGGAGGGGTCGACATTGATCTCGCCAAGCACGGAAGATCCGGACGGCTCCATCGCGCCGCTCTGCACGATATCGGCGCTGCCGCCGGGGCCGTTCATCCAGACATCGAAACGGTATTCGCCATTCATGCCCGGATCGGCATAGGCCTGAAGCAGCAGCCCGTCCGCGCTGCGGTCGGAAAAGATGCCGCATCGCTCGGCGATTTCCGCGGCCTGCGGGGCCGGCTCGGGAACCGGCAGCGGCTTATTGCGGGCCTCGGCAACGGGCGCGGGCGCGTCCGCCGGCTGGTTTTCGGCGGGTTCGTCTATGTCGGCGGCTGAACAGCTGAACGCCGCCAGACCCGCCAGGGACAGTTTCACAATCTCCATGTCAGCCTCCTTCAAGAGGTGTCTTCTACAAGGAACGGCATGGGGAGGCCGGACTCCGCCAGCCTCCCGAACCGTTCAGCCATCGGTCCTAGCGCGAGCCCTGGATGACCAGGGTCGTGTTGCCGTGACCGGACTGGCGGACATCGGCGTACTCGCCATCGCCCACCTGGATCACGCCCAGCGCGTTATTGCCGCCGGACTGCGTCGTGTAGGCGGTGTGGTTGGAGCCCATTTGCGCCACGCCGACGATATTATCATGACCGGTCTGAACCGAGTCCGAGTAGTTGTTGTAGCCGTCCTGGCCGACAACGATGTCGTTGCGGCGGCCATACTGGTCGGCCACGGCCTCGTTATAACGGCCGGCCTGATCGACGCCGATGGCGTTGCGCGCGCCGTCCTGGGTCACGCGGATGGACTGCCAGCGGCCGTCCTGGCGCAGCTTCAGGCTGCCGCGATAGCCGTCCTGACGGGCGGCGATTTCGTTCTGATAGCCGTGCTGCTGCACGCGGACCTTGTTGCGGCCGTCGGCGTGGGCGGCGGTGGCCAGACCCGTGAACGCCATGATGGACGCGGCTGCAATGACAATGCGGTTCTTCATCTGTCTTACTCCGTTTCGCGCCTTCTAGCGGCGCTGGTTCGAGGGTTTCTCGTCCCTGCGAAAACGGTTCTAGCGAAGGCCGCGTGACCGCTCCCTGAAACGCAAATTCATCTGGCAGACAGGCAGATGAACGTCCGGTCATGCGCGGCGTTTCTGACCGCGCCCGGCCGCAGCGGTTGAAACTTCCCGCGCGGCCCGTCACGTTTGCCGCGCTGCGACATCGAATTTTCTGCGCGCGCGAACAACGCGCCGCCGCTAAAAGGAAATCCATGACACCTCAAGCTCTGCTCGCCGAATCCATTCATCCCGCCGCCGCCAAAGCGCTGGAAGCGCTGGGCGTGACTCCGGTGGAGCGTCTGAAGGTCGCCCTGCCCGAGGATGAGCTGATCGAAAAGCTCAAGGGCGTGAAGCTTCTGGGCATCCGCTCCCGCACCAAGGTCACGAAAGCCACGATCGAGGGCGCGCCCGGCCTCTACGCGATTGGCAGCTTCGGGATCGGCACCAACCAGATCGATTTGGACGCGGCCTCGGCGAAAGGCATCCCGGTCTTCAACGCCCCTTTCGCCAACTCCCGCAGCGTGGCCGAACTGACCATCTCGGCCGCCGTTTCCCTGCTGCGCCGGATGCCGGAAAAGAACGTGGAGATGCGCGAGGGCGGCTGGGGCAAGTCCGCCGCCGGCGCCTATGAGGCGCGCGCCAAGAAGCTGGGCATTGTCGGCTACGGCAATATCGGCAGCCAGGTCTCGGTTCTGGCCAGCGCCATGGGCATGCATG
This sequence comes from Euryhalocaulis sp., assembly GCF_013911995.1. Taxonomy (NCBI): domain Bacteria; kingdom Pseudomonadati; phylum Pseudomonadota; class Alphaproteobacteria; order Maricaulales; family Maricaulaceae; genus Euryhalocaulis; species Euryhalocaulis sp. The sequence goes on along the minus strand of NZ_JACESD010000046.1, from coordinate 14,379 downwards.
TCTATTATTACGACATCGAACCGAAGCTGGCCCACGGCAATGCCCGCGCCGTCGCCTCGCTGGACGAGCTGCTGGAGCTGTCCGACATCGTCACGCTGCACACCCCGTCGACGCCCGCGACGCGCGGCATGATCGACGCCGGGGCGCTGGCGAAGATGAAAAAGGGCGCGAACATCATCAATTACGCGCGCGGCGACCTGATCGATATTGACGCGCTCTCGGAGGCGCTGGGCTCCGGCCAGGTCGGGGGCGCGGCCATTGACGTCTTCCCGGTGGAGCCGGCCAGCAAGGATGAGGCGTTCGACAGCCCGCTACTGGCGCACAAGAACGTGCTGTTCTCGCCCCATATCGGCGGCTCGACGCAGGAAGCGCAGGAAGCCATCGGCGCCGAAGTGGCCGACAAGCTGGCCCGTTTCCTCACCGAGGGCGCTACCGCCCATTCGGTGAATTTCCCGCAGATCCTGCCGTCATCGCGCAAGCCGGGCGTTACGCGCATCCTTCATGCGCACCAAAACGTCACCGGCGTTCTGCGCGGGATCAATGACGCGGTTTCCGACGCCGGGCTGAACACCGCGGCCCAGTCGCTGGCGACGCGGGACGGCATTGGCTACGTGATCGCGGACGTGGAGGGCGCGGCCACCGACTCCCTGCGCGCCGATCTGGAAAAGGTCGACGGCACCATCTGGACGCGCATCATAGAATAGACCGCTAGAGCTGGCCGCGGCACGCCCCGGCCAGCGTTTCGGCGGTCAGCGCGAACATATCCGCGCCGCGTTGCACCGCCTCGCGCACGGCCACGCCGCCATATCCGATCATGAAATCGGCCGCGCCCGGCGCGCGCGCCTCAAGATCGGTCGCGCCGTCGCCGATCATGACCAGGCGGCGCTCCGGCGCGCCCGTCTTCACCCGGCGGGCGATCTCCGCCTTCCCGCCGGAGCGTGAAAGCGGCACCTCCCGGTCCACCCCGGCGATCAGGTCGCCCTCCCAGACCGGTTCATTGCAGAAAATATCGCCCGGCGCGGTTTCCAGCCGCTGCGCGGCGGGCTCCAGCAGGGGACGCAGCCCGCCGCTGACGATGTGGATGACGGCCCCGGATTCCCGCAACGCGGCGAACAGTTCGATCATCGCCGGGTCCACCCGTTCCGCGATGTCCGCGGCCGCGTCCCGTGTCACGCGCCGCGTCAGCCGGGCCAGGGCGACGCGGCGGGACAGCGACTCCCCGTAATCCATCTCGCCTTCCATGCCGGCGCGGGTCAGCGCCTCGATCTCCGCCACGCGCGCCTCCCGGTCGTCCAGACCGGCCAGCGCGCGCTCCGCGGCGAAATCCAGAGACTCCAGATCCACCAGCGTCGAATCGAAATCGAAAAGGAAAACCGTCATGGCGCTTCGTCTAACCGCAGCGCGGGGCGCGGCCAAGCCGGTGTGACCCGCAAATCACGCCTGTGGGCTGTCACCAATATGACACCGAAACGTCGCGGGCCTGAAACGCAACAGGCTCATAGCCCGGCGCAGCTTCACATATAACGCCCCGGGGGACGTCCAATGACCCGTAACGCCCAAACCCTTCGCCGCGCGCTTCTCGGTGCGTCCGTTATCGCCCTGATGGCCGCCACGCCAACCGCCGCCCAGCAATTGTCCGGCCGCGTCACTGACGGGTCCGGCACGGTGGCGCTGGAAGGCGCCACGGTGGCCATCCCCTCGCTCGGCCGCACGGCCAGCACGAATGGCGACGGGGTCTATCGCTTCCAGGGCGTGCCGGCGGGCCAGTACACGGTCACCGTGACCTATGTCGGCGCCGCGCCGGTGACGCAGGACGTCATGGTTGATGCTGACGGCGCAATCGCCGACCTGCGCGTCGGCCCCGATTCGGCGGTCACCGATAATATCCTGGTCGTGGGTCAGCGCGGCTCTCTGTTCGCCTCCCTCAGCCGGGAGCGCGCCGCCGATAACGTGGTGGAAGTGCTTTCCGCCGACGCCATCGGCCGCCTGCCGGACCAGAACGTCGCCGAATCCGCACGCCGCATCTCCGGCATCTCGGTCCAGAACGATCAGGGCGAGGGCCGCTTCGTGGTGATCCGCGGCATCGACCCGACGCTGAACACGACGTCCATCAATGGCGTGCGCGTTCCCGCGCCGGACGGCGGCTCGCGCGCCGTGGCGCTGGACGTGGTCGACGCGGACATTCTGGACGCGCTGGTCATCACCAAGTCGCTGACCCCGGATCTCGATGGCGACGGCATCGGCGGCAATATCGATATCCAGACCGCCAGCGGCTTTGATCGGGACGGCCTGTTCATCAAGGGTCAGGTGAAGGGCATCTACACCCATAACAGTCGCGATCTGGGCGAAAAGCTTTCGCTGGCCGCGTCCGACCAGTTCTGGGACGGCAAGGCGGCCTGGGCCGGCGCGGTCTCCTGGAACTCCCGCACTTTCGCGACCGACAACAAGGAGCCCGCAGACTGGACGGACGCGGACGCCGATGACGGCCTTCTCTTCTATCCGGAAGAAATGGAGCTGCGCGAATACAATGTCACGCGCGAGCGTCTCAGCGCCTCGCTGAATTTCGATTTCCGTCCGAACGAGAATAACGACCTCTATCTTCGCGGCCTGTTCAATGATTTCCGCGATCAGGAATATCGCCAGGGCGCCTTGCCCTCGTTTGGCGACGGCTATTTCGACGAGTCGGCCAGTTCCGCCGCCAATGGCCTCGCCGTAATCCGTTCCGGCGAGATCGACGGCGAGGAATATGCGCTGGAATTCGCCCGTCACCTGAAGGACCGCGAGGAAACCCAGCGCATCTGGTCTGTCTCCGGCGGCGGTCAGTCCCGCTTTGACCTCTGGACGGTCGATTACCAGGCGGCGTTCACCCATTCGGAGGAAGACGAGCCGGGCTCCATCGACACGGTCGATTTCGTGGCCGAGCTGGAGGACCCGGGCGCGATCGGCTTCGACGTGTCCGATCCGCTGTTCCCGCGTCTGGCCTTCGTCGATCCGGCGACCGCCAGCTTCTTCTACGATCCCGCGAATTTCGAGTTCGACGAGCAGGAATTCGTCGACGGTTATACCGAGGATGAAGAAGCGGCTTTCAGCGCGGATTTCACGCGGGACCTGGCGTTCGGCGGGCACTCCGGTTTCATCAAGTTCGGCGGCAAGGCGCGCCTTCGCGAAAAGCTGCGCGACAGCGAAATCCTCATCTATGACGGCTATTCCCCGGATGACCTGACGATGGAGCCTTTCGCCATCGATGTCCGCTACCCGGTCGGCGCGTTCGGGCCGGGCGTTGGCGAATCCTACAGCGATTTCTTCTTCGCCAATCGCGGCGACTTCGAACTCAACCAGTTCGATTCCCTGTTCGACACTCACATCGAGAATTACGAGGCGAGCGAGGACATCTACGCCGCCTACGCCATGGCGCGGGCGGATATTGACCGTCTGCGGCTGGTGGGCGGCCTGCGCTGGGAGCGCACCGAGTTCGAATCCCGCGCCGGCGACGCCCGCGTGTTCGAGGAATTCGACGGCGACCCGGTTCCGTCCATCGGCGACAGCGGCGGCCTGCCGCTCAACGCCCAGTGCTATGACGAGGATGGCGCGCCGCTTTCCGGCATCAGCGGCTCCACGCCGCTGGACATGGAATTCATGTGCCTGGGCGACCGCAACGGCGCGAAGGACTATGACGATTTCCTGCCCAGCCTGAACGCCCGCTTCGAGGCCAGCGAGGACATCATCTTCCGCGCCGCCTATTTCCGCTCGCTCGCCCGCCCGGAGATCGAGGAAGTGGTGCCGGTGGTCGAGGCCGAACAGAACGACGAGGGCGAACGCGAAGCCTTCATCGGCAATCCGGATCTGGAGCGCCAGGTCGCCGACAATTTCGATATCGGCGTGGACTGGTATATCGGGAATAACGGCGTGCTGTCGGCCGGCGCCTTCTACAAGCGGATCGAGGACTATATCGCCCTGCAGACCTTTGAAGGCGTCGATTATTTCGGCGTGACCTTCGACGAGGTCGAGACGGCGGTAAATCTGGGTGACGCGGAGATCATGGGCCTGGAGTTCAACTACCAGCAGGCCTTCGATTTCCTGCCGTCTCCGTTCGACGGCCTGATCGGCGGCGCCAATCTGACGCTGGTCGATGGCGAGGGCACGCTGGCCGATGGCCGCGAAATCACCCTGCCGGGCCAGTCGGAGACCATCGCCAACCTGACGATCGGCTATGAGAAATACGGTTTCGACGTGCGCCTCACCGCCAGTCACCGCGGCAATTACCTGGAGACGATCAATGAAGGGGGCGAGGGGATCGACCGCTTTATCGACGACCACACCCAATGGGACCTGCGCGCCCAGTACGACGTCACGGACAATCTGACCGTCTTTGCCGACGTGACCAATTTCAACGACGAACCCTTCGTCGCCTATCTCTCCGTCGATGATCGCAAGCTGCTCAGCCAGTATGAGGAATACAGCTATACGGCCAGCTTCGGCGTTAAATTCCAGTACTAGGAGCCGCCCGCATGAAATACGGAACAAGCCTGATCGCCCTTTTTGCCGCCGGTTGCGCGGCGACCGGGCTGGACACCGCGGATCTGCCGCCGGCCGATGTGGCCGTGGCGTCCGCCTATGCAGAAACCGAAGCGGTGGCGTCGATGGACGACGCGGCGGATGACCCGGCCATCTGGATCAATCGCGCCGATCCGGCGGCCAGCCGCGTGCTGGGCACCGACAAACAGGCCGGTCTTTATGTCTATGACCTGCAGGGCGCCATCCTGGACTTCCTGCCCGCGGGCCAGCTGAACAATGTCGATATCCGGCAGGGCGTGGCGCTGGACGGATATCAGGGCGATCTCGCCGCCGCCTCCAATCGCAGCGACAACACGGTCACCTTCTTCGCCATCGACCCGGCCACGGGCGAGACCGCGGAGCTGGGCCGCCTGCCGACCGGCAAGACCGAGCCCTATGGCTTCTGCCTTGGTTATGACGGCGAGACCGTCCATGCCTTCGTCACTTACAAGGACGGCGCGGTTCAGCGCTGGCGGGTCTCGGGCTTCGCGGACGGCGCGGTTTCCGCCACGGCGGGCGAGGGCTGGAAGCTGCAGACGCAACTGGAAGGCTGCGCGGCGGACGAGGAAAACGGTCAGTTCTATATCGGCGAGGAAATGCGCGGCTTCTGGCGCGCGCCGCTCTCCGGCGGCGAGGCCGTTCTGGTCGACGAGATAGGCGGCGAAAGCGGCCTGACCGGCGATGTCGAAGGCATCGACATTTATGAGGGCGACGCGGGGACGGGCTGGATCGTGGTGTCCTCGCAAGGCTCCAGCACGTTCAATGTCTATGACCGCGCCGCGCCGAACGCCTATCTGGGCCGCTTCGCCCTGACGCTGGGCGAGGACATGGTCACCGGCACGGACGGGCTGGATGTTGCGGGCGGCGAAATTTCGGCCAGCCTGCCGGAAGGCCTGCTGGTGGTGCAGGACGATGTGAATTCGCATCCCGGCCAGCCGCAGAACTACAAGCTGGTCGACTGGCGCGAAGTCATCACCGCCCTGGAGAAGTAGGAAAGCGAACCGGCGCGGCAAATATTAGCGAAACGTAGACTCGACCCCCCAAATCGTCGGCTTTCGATTCAAGGGGGGTCAATCCACGTCTGCTAAACCTCTGAACCAACGGAAAAGATTTCGAAGGTTACAGAGAACCGTTCATGTCCAGCATCTGGTCGCCACTCGCCTGGGCCCGCAAACGCATTGCGGTAAAGGCCGCCTTTCTGTTCGTCAGCCTGTTCGCGCTTTTTGCCGCGCTGATGCTGGCCGTCAATGTATGGAGCGAACGGCAGGACCAGACCTTGCGGACATTTGCGCTGGCGCACGCCTATGCGACGCACGCCGAAGCCACGATCGAACGCGACGGCGCGATTGTGGGCGAGACGGTCGACACGGTTCTCAACGATATTTTCGCCACCGGCGACGTTCTGGCCATCCGGGTCGTGGATGACCGCGGCCGGGTGATCGACCAGCGCGGCTCTGCTTCCGACTCCTATCCCCCGGACGAGGCCGAGCTGGCGAACGAGGCCATCATGGCCGGCGAGCCCAAATGGGAAGAAATCGGCGGCCTTGCGGTCGTGGCGCGTCCGCTGGCGCTGGCTGACGGGCGCAGCGGCGCGGTCCTGCTTGGCCGCACCATGGCGCCGGTTCACGCCGCCGTCGCCGATGTCTATCGCCGCGGCCTTCTGCTGACCCTGTTCGGCATCGCCTTCGTCATTCCGGTGACGGGCCTGTTCGTATCGCGCGCCCTGCGCCCCATCCGGGAGCTGACGGAAGCCGCCCAGCAGGCCGCCCGCGGCCGTCTGGACGTGCGCGTGGAAACCGGGTCGGGAGACGAGCTGGAAACCCTGGCCGAGGGCTTCAATGTCATGCTGGACCGGCTCAAGGGCAGCCTTGAGCATGTCCGGCGTCTTGCCTATTCCGACCACCTGACGGGCCTGCCCAACAAGTCCGCCTTTGGCGAGCATGCGCGGCGCGTCCTGCAATCGGGCGAGGAGCGCGGCGGCGCCATGTTCCTGATCGACCTGGACCGCTTCAAACGGCTGAATGACACGCTGGGCGCCAAACAGGGCGACCGCCTGATCCGTTCGGTCGGCGAGCGCATGAAATCGGTGCTCGCACGCCACGAAAAGCGCATGGAGAAGGCCGGCTATAATGTCGACGCCGAATTGTCGCGCATTACCGGCGACGAGTTTGCCCTGATCGCGGCCGGGTTTGAAAACCATGACGACGTGGAAGCGCTGGCGCGCGACTTCGTCAGCGCCATTTCCGCGCCCGTCGACGTGGCGGGCCAGCAGGTCGTGGTGTCCTGTTCAGTCGGCATCGCCGAGTTCCCCGAACACGGGACCGAGCCGGACCTGCTGCTGCGCAACGCCAATCTGGCGATGGACGCGGCGAAGAAGGCCGGCGGGGCGGTCTATCGCTTCTTCGATACGGAGATGACGCGCGCCGCCGTCGACCGCATGACGCTGGAGAACGAGCTGCGCCGCGGCATCGAGAACCACGAATTCATTGTCCACTACCAGCCCAAGGTCGCCGCGCGCACGGGCCGGGTTACGGGGTCCGAGGCGCTGATCCGCTGGCGCCTGCCCGACGGCTCCATCCGTTCGCCGGGCCAGTTTATCGGCGTGGCCGAGGAAACCGGCCTGATCGCGGAAATGGGTGATTTCGTTCTTCAGGAATCCTGCCGCGCCGCCGCGCGCTGGCGCGAGAAAGGCTTCGAGGTTCCGGTCTCGGTCAATGTCTCCGCCCTGCAGTTCGAGCGCGACGATTTCCGCCGCAAGGTTCACGATGCGCTGAACGCGGCGAACCTGCCGCCACAGATGCTGGAGCTGGAAATCACCGAATCCGTCGCCATGACGGACCCCGAACGCGCCATCGCGCAGATCCAGCCGCTGCGGGATGAGGGCGTGCGTTTCGCCATCGACGATTTCGGAACCGGCCATTCCTCGCTGTCGCACCTGACGCGCATGCCGTTCGACACGTTCAAGATCGACCAGTCCTTCGTCCAGAATCTGGACAGCGACCCGAACGCCCGCGTCATCGTCCAGACCATTCTGGCGCTGGCCCGTTCGCTGCAGCTGGAAACCGTCGCCGAGGGCGCGGAAACGGCCGAACATGTCGCCATGCTTCAGGGCCTGGGCTGCGCCACCATTCAGGGCTTCTATTTCGCCAAACCGATGCCAGAGCGCGACTTCGTCGACTACGCCGAAAGCGGCCCCAAGCTGGAGCCGTTGAGCGAAAGCTCCGTCCTGCGGATCAATCCCGCCTCTTGATCGCTTGCGCCGCGGGCGCCACATCGGACGGCTTGATAGTTCAAGCTGATTTGAGGGCGCGATTCACGTGAGCGATTATTACGACATGCACGGCACCACCATTCTGGCCGTCCGCAAGAATGGCAAGCTGGTCCTGGCCGGGGACGGCCAGGTTTCGGTCGGCGACACGGTGATGAAGGGCTCGGCCCGCAAGGTCCGCCGCCTGACATCGGGCAATGTCGTGGCCGGGTTCGCCGGCTCCACCGCCGACGCGCTGGCCCTGTTCGAGCGGCTGGAAGCCAAGCTGGAACAATACCCCACACAGCTCTCCCGCGCCTGCGTGGAACTGGCCAAGGACTGGCGCACCGACAAGTATCTGCGCCAGCTGGAAGCCATGCTGATCGTCGCCGATAAGGACGTGACGCTGCTGCTCACCGGCCGCGGCGACGTGCTGGACCCGGACGGGGACGTTGTCGGCATCGGGTCTGGCGGGAATTTTGCGCTTTCAGCGGCGCGCGCCCTGCTGCCCTATGAAGATGACGCGGAGACCATCGCCCGGCGCGCCATGGAAATCGCCGCCGGCATCTGTGTCTATACCAACGGCAATCTGACCATCGAGACGATCGAGAATGAGTAACGCTTCCGCCCATGTCGAAAAGGGCCTGGCCGGCTGGAAAGCTCTGCTGGAAACCGGCGACCCTTCCGCGCTGGACGATATTCTGGCGGAAGACGCGGTGATGATCTCTCCGGTCGTCTTCACGCCGCAGCGCGGCAAGGACATCACAAAGCTCTATCTCGCCGGGGCCGAGCAGGTGCTGAACAACGAACATTTCCGCTATGTCGGCGAATGGCTGTCGGAGTCCGGCGCGGTGCTGGAGTTTGAAACGAAGATCGGCGACATCGCGGTGAACGGCGTCGACATGATCACGTTTGATGCGGACGGGAAGATCACCGAATTCAAGGTGATGGTCCGCCCGCTCAAGGCCATCAACGCCCTTCACGCGGCGATGGGCGAAATGCTGGAGCGGCTCAAAGGCGCCTGAGCGGGATGCAGGCGCGTTGTGTCACCAGGGCAGGCTGTCGCTGATCGTCATGGCCGCGCGTCTGCTTTCGAACGGCCCGTCGCCCGTCCAGGCTTTTCCATCCGGGTACCGGACCTCGATTCCGCTCAGTTCATCGGGGTCGAACAGCCTCATGTTCACCCCTGTCTGATCAGGCAAATTATGTTGCTGCTTGAAAGATTCGATCAGCACCCAGTGCGTCGTGGCCGAACAGGCGGCGCAGGAATGAACCGCCACGCCCGGGGCCGCCTTGTCGGTCCGCACGTATGAGACCGTATCGCCGGAAACCGTAACCTCGGAGGACGGGAAATATCCCCATGCGGCTCCAGCCTTGCGGCACAGGTTGCAATTGCAGTCATTGATGAATTCCGGTCTGGCGTTGAGCGTGATGCTCACCGCGCCGCATAAACACGCGCCCGTCATGCTGGTTCTCCCTGGGATGTGAGATCCTTCGCGAAGATCATCGACTCGTCCCGGAAGGCCTTGAATTCCAGCGCATTGCCGCTGGGGTCGCGCACGAACATGGTCGCCTGCTCTCCGGCGCGTCCCTCGAACCGGACATAGGGTTCGATGATGAAGTCGGAACCGGCGGCCTTCAGGCGGTCGCGCAGGGTTTCCCACTTCTCCCATTCCAGCAGCAGACCGAAATGGCGCACCGGCACGGCGTGGCCGTCCACGGCGTTCTCGGCCCGGCTGTCGCACTCTTCCGGCGCCAGATGGGCGACAATCTGGTGGCCGTCAAAATCGAAATCGACCCAGTGCTCGTTGGAGCGGCCCTCCTCGCAGCCCAGCACGCCGCCATAGAAGCGGCGCGCCGCGCCAAGATCGTGGACGGGAAAGGCGAGATGGAAACGGCTGGCTGCTGTCATTTGAAGGCTCGGCGGTGGCGAAAGCGGGTCAGGCGCATTAAATGGCTTGGCCTGACCGCAGACAAGCGGGCGCGATCAGCCCATTCTTTCATTCATAAGAGACTAACCGATACTCATGACCGATTTTTCTCCCCGCGAGATTGTTTCCGAGCTGGACCGCTACATCATTGGCCAGAAGGACGCCAAGCGCGCCGTGGCCATCGCCTTGCGCAATCGCTGGCGCCGCCGCCGCGTGTCCGACGACCTGGCGCAGGAAGTCACGCCCAAGAATATCCTGATGATCGGCCCGACCGGGGTCGGCAAGACGGAGATTTCCCGCCGCCTGGCGCGGCTGGCCGGGGCGCCCTTCATCAAGGTCGAGGCGACGAAGTTCACCGAAGTCGGCTATGTCGGCCGCGACGTCGACCAGATCATCCGCGATCTTGTCGAATCCGCCATTTCGATGGTGCGCGAACGCAAGCGCGAGGAAGTACGCGCCCGCGCCCATACCGCCGCCGAAGACCGCATTCTCAATGCGCTGGTGGGTGAGAATTCCGGGGCGTCCACCCGCGATTCCTTCCGCAAGAAGCTGCGCGATGGTCTGCTGGACGACAAGGAAGTGGAGATCGAGGTTTCCGAAACGTCTTCGCCGTTTTCCCAGATGGATATTCCGGGCATGCCCGGCGGTTCGATGGGCGTCATGAATCTGGGCGATTTGTTCAAGGGCATGCCCCAGAACAAGCGCACGGTGAAAACCACCGTGCAGGACGCCTACAAGCCGCTGATCGACGAAGAGTCCGACAAGCTTCTGGACGATGACCAGATCAATCGCGAGGCGATGGAGTCAGTGGAAAATGACGGCATCGTCTTTCTGGACGAAGTCGACAAGATCACGGCCCGCTCCGACGCGCGCGGCGGAAGCGGCGGCGCCGATGTCTCCCGCGAGGGCGTTCAGCGCGACCTTCTGCCCCTGATCGAAGGCGCGACTGTCTCCACCAAGTACGGTCCGGTGAAGACCGACCATATCCTGTTCATCGCGTCCGGCGCCTTCCACGTCGCCAAGCCGTCCGACATGCTGCCCGAACTGCAGGGCCGTCTGCCGATCCGCGTGGAGCTGCGCGCCCTGACCAAGGACGATTTCAAACGCATCCTGACCGAAACCGAGGCCTCGCTGATCAAGCAATATGTCGCCCTGATGGAAACGGAAGGCCTGACGCTGGATTTCGCCGAGGACGCGATCGACGCGATTGCGGGGGTCGCCTATGACGTCAACGCTTCGGTCGAGAATATCGGCGCGCGGCGCCTGGCCACCGTCATGGAAAAGCTGCTGGACGAGATTTCGTTCACCGCGTCCGACCGCGGCGGCGAGACCATCCATATCGACGCCGCCTATGTGCAGGAGCATGTCGGCGATCTCTCCCGCGACGCCGATCTGTCGAAATTCATCCTCTGATTTCGCGCAATCGGCGTTTATGATCGCGCCATGACGCTGGATGAATTCAACGCTGCCTGCGGGGCGCTACAGGCCACTGATCTGACCCACCCGTTCGGGCCGGAGACCTTTATCTGGAAAGTTGGCGGCAAGATGTTCGCCGGCGGCTCCCAGCCGGCCGGTCAGGGCTTCGCCAAGGTCAGCTTCAAGGTTCCGGACGACACGTTCGAAATTCTGACGCAGGAAGACGGCGTTATTCCCGCGCCCTATATGGCCCGCGCCAAATGGATTCAGGTCGCGACGGCGGACGGCATGGCCAATGACGCCATCGCCGATTATCTGGCCTTCTCGCACAAGACCTACGCCGCCAAGCTGACCCGCGCCAAACGGGCGGAACTGGGCCTGGACTGAACCGTCTCAGCAGCCCGGGGGCTTGCCGTCGCAAGCGCGTACCGGACCCTGACCAGTGCCGTCAACGCCGATGGCGTTGGGCTGCAGGCGGCCGCCGCTTTGCCGGTCTTCCTTGATCTGCGCCTGGGTCTTGCAGACTTCACGCGGCACCAGCTCGCCGGTGACCCGGACCTGTTTGCAGATCAGTTCTTCGCCATCCTTATCGACCTTGGCGACGTCATATTCGGCCGTATCGGGCGTCTGGCACGCGGCGCACAGCCAGAGGGCCGTGACCGTGATCGCGAGGATTCGCATCCTGAGCTCCTGTGTCCAGCATCTCTTATGCAAACAAGCGTGCCGCATTTCGGTGCGCGCCGCAAGAAACGCCGGTTCCACAGGCGTTCTTTTTCTGGAGCGGCGCAATGAAAAGCGGCGGGCTCCGAAGAAGCCCGCCGCTTAAAATGACCGGTGCGAAAAACTGGATTTCACGCCGGATATTGGATCAGGAAATCAGCAGGATCCCTTGCCATTGCAAGGAGAGCCGCCGCCCTGGCCGCTGCCGCCGGTGGCGATGGCGCCGGCCTGCAGACGGCCGCTGCTTTCATTCTCTTCCTTGATCTGCGCGCGCGTCTTGCAGATTTCGCGGCGCACCAGTTCGCCGGTCACGCGCTCGGACCGGCAGATCATTTCCTCGCCGTCCTCGTTCACGGCCACTTTCGTGTTGCCGGAATCGGAGGCCATGTTGTCGCTGGTCTCACACGCGGCACAGAACAGCCCGGCGGCGGCGATGGCGAAATATATGGATTTTTTCACGGAAAAATCTCCCTTTTCTCCGGAAGATGAAGGGCCCTAGCAGGAGCCCTTGCCGTTACAACCGGCCGGGAAGCCGCCCTGACCGCTGCCGCCCGTGCCAATGGCGCCGGCCTGCAGACGGCCGCTGCTTTCGTTCTCTTCCTTGATCTGCGCGCGCGTCTTGCAGATTTCGCGGCGCACCAGCTCGCCGGTCACGCGCTCGGACCGGCAGACCATTTCCTCGCCATCCTCGTTCACGGCCACTTTCGTATTGCCGGAGTCGGAGGCCATGTTGTCACTCGTCTCGCACGCGGCGCACAAAAGGCCCGCGGCCAGAATCGTCATCCAGATTTTCATACTCGTCCCCTTTTCCCTAAACAGGTCTGTTATTGAAAGTCAGACTATGACTCCGGGTGCGCGCGCACAAGCGTCAACATGTGAACGCCTTGTAATGGTTCCGGCCCGTGGAGACTTGTCCGCGCCCCTTGCCTGCGCGGTGAAAATATCGTCGTTTGCGGTTCTAAAAAGCGGATTTCAAACATGTTTCTGAAACTCGAAAACCTTTTGAACGAACAGGAAATCGCCCGGCTGCGCGAACTGGCCGGCCAGATCAGTTTTGTGGACGGGCGGTCCTCCAACCCGCATTCGAAGGTCAAGACCAACCGCCAGGCCGACACGCAGCAGCCCGCAACCCGCGAGGCCTCGCAGATTCTGATCGGCGCCTATGGCCGGTCGGGCCGCTTTGCCGATTTCGCCCTGCCCCAGACCGTGGCCCCGCCGCTGCTGACCAGATACGAGCCGGGCATGCAGTATGGCGAGCATATCGACGCCGCCGAAATCCAGATCGGGAACGCCCATCTGCGCACCGATCTTTCCAGCACCGTCTTCATCAATGACCCCGAATCCTATGAGGGCGGGGAGCTGTCCATCCGGCTGGGCGACTCCACGGTGGAGATCAAGGGAAAGCCGGGCGAGGCGATCGTCTATCCCTCCACCACCTATCATCAGGTCAAGCCCGTCACGAAGGGCGAGCGGCTGGTGGCGATCACCTTCATCCAGAGCGCGCTGGCCGACAATATGAAGCGCGAGATGCTGTTCGAGCTGGGCGAGCTTTACGGCGAGGAAGCCGAAAATGTCAGCTGGGAGAACCGCGTGCGGCTGGAGTTCGTGCAGCAGAACCTCAAGCGCATGTGGCTGTAGCGCTGCTGCGCGCCGGACCTTTCGCACCTTTCTTTCGTTAGCCCCTCGACGCCGCAGAAGCCGACAGGATTCCCGATTTAATGACCAAGACGCCGCCCCGCATCGACTGGCAGTCCCATATCGAACGCGCCGCGGAGACCGCCCGCCCGAAGCTGGGCAAGGGCAAGGTCGCCGATTATATCCCCGCCCTGGCCGAGGCCGATCCCAACGCCTTCGCGATGGCGATGATCACGGTCAATGGTAACACCGCAGAGGTCGGCGCGGCGGACACGCCGTTTTCCATCCAGTCGCTGTCCAAGGTGTTCACCCTGGTGCAGGCGCTGGGCATGGAAGGCGATGCGATCTGGGACCGGGTCGGGCGCGAGCCCTCGGGCAGTCCGTTCAATTCCGTGGTTCAGCTGGAGCATGAGCAGGGCGTGCCGCGGAACCCGTTCATCAATGCCGGCGCGATGATCGTGACCGACGCCATCGTCAGCCATTGCGGGACCGAGCCGGCCTATGAGCGCATCCTGAAAATGCTGCAGGAGGCCGCCGACAGCGACCAGGTGCGGATCGACGGCCGGGTGGCGGACTCGGAGCGCAAATGGGGCGACCGCAACCGCTCTCTGGCCTATTTCATGTCCTCCTTCGGCAATCTGAAGAATTCGCCGTCGGCCGTCCTCGACGCCTATTTCCATCAATGCGCCATCGAGATGACCGTGACCGAGCTGGCGCGCGCCGGCCTGTTCTTGGCCAATGGCGGGACCGACCCGATCACCGGTCAGGAATTTGCCCGTCCCGCCCGCGCCGACCGCATCAACGCCATGATGATGACGTGCGGCCATTACGACATGAGCGGCGATTTCGCCTTTCGTGTCGGCCTGCCCGGAAAGT
>NZ_JACESD010000045.1:0-23833 GCF_013911995.1 Euryhalocaulis sp. | reverse complement strand
ATATGGCGGAGGAGACCCGCAAGGACCGCTGCGGCGTCCGCCGTCCGGTGCGGGTCAACCGGGACGAATCTCCGCTGGGCCGATTGTTCGATCCGGCGGGAAATCCGGCTGAACAATTCCTCACCCGGGCCGAATTCGAGGCCGGGGAGCGCTTCCGCGACGATCTGGCGCAGTCCACGCTGAACCCACGCCTGACGATGGACTGGGCGGCGCCTCCGGCCGGGCGGGCGGCGCGCGGCCCGGCGCGGGATCCGGCAGCCGCGTCCGACGCCGCCCTGTTCGCGCGCGCGCGTGTTAATAAAGCATTGGATGCGGTCGGAAAGCCGCTGGACCGGACCCTTCTGGACGTGATGTGGCGGGAGCGGGGCATGGATGAAATCGAGCGCGCAGAGCGCTGGCCGAGGCGGTCGGCGAAGCTGGCGCTGAAACTGTCGTTACAGCGTCTGGGCCTGCATTACGGACTTATCGCAGGTTAACCGCCGCTCCCCCTCTAGCCACTACAGCCCTTCCCGGTCTAAGAAACGCCTCTCAATTTTCCTTGCGAGGCGGCCGCCGCGGCCTCGATAATCGAGAGACGAAACGTCTAGAGACCGGGAGGGGGCATGGTTTACGGGCTTGGCCTGATCGGCGCGCTGGCGCTTATCTGGTGGGTGCTATCGGGCCACACCGAGCCGCTGATCCTGGGATTCGGGGCGTTTTCAATCCTGTTTTCCGCCGGCCTTGCCTGGCGCATGATCGGCGGCGTCGACCGCGAGGTGTCGCCCTATCTGCGCGCGCCCCGGATGCTGCCCTACTGGAGCTGGCTGGGCGGCGAAATCTTCAAGGCGAACGTGGCGGTCCTGAAGCTGGCGCTGAAACCCGATATCGACCTGACCCCGCGCCTGATCCGGGTGAAAATGACCCCGAAAACCGATCTCGGCCGCACGGTCTTCGCCAATTCCATCACCCTGACTCCGGGCACGGTGTCCATGGACCTGGAGGAAAATGAAATCCTGGTTCATGCGCTGGACGCCTCGCTCGCCGATCCGCACGCGTTCGAGGATATGGGCGAGCGCGCCGCAAACGCCGCCGACGCCGGGGAGAACGCCTGATGATGACCTGGTTCTATCTGATCGCCTCGGTCGGGGTTCTGATCTCCATGGCGCTGATGCTGTCGCGCCTGATCGCCGGACCGACCCTTTATGACCGCACGCTGGCGGTGAACAGTTTCGGCACCAAGACTGTGCTGTTCCTGACCATGTTCTGTTTCGTGATCGACCGGCCGGACGGGGTGGATATCGCCCTGCTCTACGCCCTGATCAATTTCATCGCGACCATCGCGATCCTGAAATTCTTCCGCTACCGCTCTCTGGAAATCGCGCTGGCGCAGATGGCGCTGCGCAAGGCGGTGGGAGACGACCAATGATCGGCGCGGAAATTCTCTCCATCATCCAGAATATCGTCAGCGTGGCGCTGGTCGCCTCGGGCCTGGTCTTCGTGCTGGCCGGGGCGGTGGGCGTGCTGCGCCTGCCCGATTTCTACACGCGCCTGCATGCGGCGGGCGTGACCGACACGCTGGGCGCGGAGCTGGTCCTGATCGGCCTGGCCGTGCAGGCGGGCTTCACCCTGCTGGCGGCGAAAATCCTGCTGGTCGGGCTGTTCCTGTTCCTGACCAGCCCGACCTCCACCCACGCCATCGCGGACGCCGCGCACAAGGCGGGGCTGGAGCCGATCCTGAAACGCTTCCATCCGCAGCCGCCCGGCGGAAAGGACAAATAGGTCATGGATCCGCTTCAGATTCTCGACATTGCCTTCCTGGGCATGTTGCTGGCCGTGGCGTTCGCCATCGTGCGCATCAACTCCCTGTTCGCGGTGGTGATGCTGACGGGCGTGTACTCGCTGCTTTCGGCCGCGTGGTTCGTGGTGCTGGACGCCGTGGACGTGGCCTTTACCGAGGCCGCCGTGGGCGCGGGCATTTCCACCGTGCTGATGCTGGGCGCCATGCTGCTGACCGCGCGGGAGGCCAAGCCGCCCAAATTCCGCCAGCAGATCGGCCCGCTTTTCGCGGCCATCGCCACCGGCGCGCTGCTGTTCTACGCCCTGCCGGACATGCCGGCCTATGGCTCTGCGGACTCGCCGGCCAATTCCTATGTCGGGGCGGAGTATCTGGAGCGCACCTCCGAAGAGATTCACATGCCCAACGTGGTCACCGCGGTGCTCGCCAGCTACCGGGGCTATGACACGCTGGGCGAGACGGTGGTGATCTTCACCGCCGGGGTGGCCATGCTGCTCCTGCTGGGGGCCAGCGGCGCCGGGGCGGGCGGCGGCGTCAGCGCCACGCGCAAGCGCGAGGAGGATGAGTGATGAACGCCCATCTGGTCCTCAAGACGGTTTCCAAGGCGCTGATCCCGCTGATCGCGCTGTTCGCCCTTTATGTGCAGTTCCACGGCGATTTCGGCCCGGGCGGCGGCTTCCAGGCCGGCGTCATCATGGCCGCCGCCGTCATCCTCTACGCGCTGGTCTATGGCCTGCAGGAAGCCAAGCGCGCCGTGCCGCCCATCGTGGTGCGGCTGGGCGCCTCGCTGGGGGCGCTGCTGTTCGCGGGCGTGGGCGTTGTGACGCTGTTTCTGGGCGGCGATTTTCTGGATTACGACGTCCTGCCGGGCGGCCAGCACGCCGGCATCATCGCCGTCGAACTGGGCGTGCTGCTGACGGTCGCCTGCGTCATGGTCATTATTTTCTACGCGTTCTCCGGCCGGGCGCGCGATATCTCGGACGAGGAGTGGTGACATGATCGTCGAGTTCATCGCCGAACGCTTCAACTACGCCGTGGTCATCGTGCTTATGATGACCGGCCTCTATGTGCTGTTCTCCACCGGCAATCTGGTGAAGAAGCTGGTCGGCCTGACCGTGTTCCAGACTTCGGTCTTCCTGCTCTATATCTCCATCGGCAAGGTCGCCGGCGGCCAGCCGCCAATCCTTGAGCCGCACTATGGCGACGGCCACGCGGAGGCGGGCTACGAGGAAACCGTGGACCATGGCGGCGATCACGGCGGCGGCCAGACCGGCACCGTGGATGAAGCCGCCGAGGACCAGCCGGCGGACGGTCACGCGCCCATGGAATCCGAATCCGAAGCCGACCCGGAGCAGAGCGCCGAAGCGGCGGCGGAATCGGTCGAGACCGCCGGCCCGCAAGCCGATCCGGCGGCCGGCGCCGCGCCGCAAACGGGCGATCCGGCGCCAACCGCGCTGGAAGCGGATTCCGCCGCGGAACTGGAAGCCGACATCGCCGGCGACGCCGATGTTCCGCAACTGTCGGATCCGGAGCCGGACGCCGTGGCGGAAGACATCGCCGGGGAAATCCTTCCCGTCGAGGATGAAGCCGTCGTCTATTCCAATCCATTGCCGCATGTCCTGATCCTGACCGCCATCGTGGTGGGCGTGGCCACGCTCTCCGTCGGGCTGGCTCTGGTCGTGCGCATCCGCGAGGTCTACGGCACGATCGAGGACGACGCGATCAGCCGGGCCGATTACGAGACCATGGCGGGGACGTCATAACGTGAACGAATTCATTCTTTCCCTCGCCCCCGGATGGGCGCTGACGCACGCATCGGTGCTGCTGGTGGCGCTGCCGCTGATCGCCGGCGCGATCGCCGCCGCCCTGCCCTGGGGCCGCGCCGCGTGGGGCGTAGTCGTGGCCGTGATGGCCGCGTCGCTGTTCTTTGCCGCCATCCTGACCGCGCAGGTTCTGACCGGCGGGGCGTTCTCCTACACGCTGGGCGGCTGGGCGCCGCCGGTCGGCATCGAGTACCGCATCGACGGGCTGAATGTCGGCATGCTGTTGCTGGTCTCGGCCATTGGCTTCCTGGTCTCGCTCTACGCCCCCGAAGCGGTCGAGGACGAGATCGACAAGGGCAAGCACCCGCTCTTCTACGCCGCTTTCCTGATCTGTTTCGCCGGCCTGCTGGGCGTGGCGATCACGGGCGACGCCTTCAACCTGTTCGTGTTCCTAGAGATCTCTTCGATCTCCACCTACGCGCTGGTGGCGATGGGTGCGGGCCGCGACCGCCGGGCGCTGACCGCCGCCTATAACTACCTGATCCTGGGCACGATCGGCGCGACCTTCTTCGTGATCGGCGTCGGCTTCCTCTATATGGCCACCGGCACGCTGAACATGGTCGATCTGGCCGCCCGCATGGCGGAGCTGGGCGATAACCGCGCCATACAGGTGGGATTTGCGTTCATCGTGATCGGGCTGGGCCTGAAGCTGGCGATGTATCCGCTGCATGTCTGGCTGCCCAACGCCTATGCGTTCGCGCCGACCATGGTCACCGCCTTCCTGGCCGCCACGGCCACCAAGGTCGCCTTCTACGCGCTGGCGCGCTTCCTGTTCATCGTCTTCGACCAGGGCTTCGCGTTCGAGGAGCTGGCGCTGGTCTGGCTGATCGCGCCGCTGGGCGCGGTGGGCATGATCGCCGCCTCAATACAGGCGATATTCCAGACCGACGTGCGCCGCCTGCTGGCCTACAGCTCCGTCGCGCAGGTCGGTTATATGCTGCTGGGCCTTGGCATCGGCACGGCGGCGGGCGTTTCCGCCGGCTTCCTGCACCTGTTCAACCACGCCGCCATGAAGGGCGCGCTGTTCCTTGCGCTGGGCGCGGCTTCGGTCTGCTACGGCGTTACGCAGGTGAAGGATCTGCGCGGGCTGGGCCGCACCATGCCGTGGACCGCGGCGGCCATCGCCATTGGCTGCGCCAGCCTGATGGGCGTGCCGGGCACGGCGGGTTTCGTTTCCAAATGGGCGCTGTTCAACGCGGCGCTGGACAATGGCTGGTACTGGGCCATCGCGGCCATCGCCGCAGCGTCCATCCTGGCCTTCTTCTATGTCGGGCGGATGATCCAGATGATCTATCTGCAGCCCGCGCCGGAGCGTGGCGGCGAGCCCGCCCCGGCCCTGCGGGCGCCGTGGCTGGTGATGATCCCGATGTGGATTCTCGCCGCCGCCAATATCGTCTTCGGCTGGTATGCTGACCTGCCGGTCACGCTGGCCAACGCCGCCTCGGCCGCAATCTGGGGAGGCGCGCCATGAGTTTTGCCGGATGGACGCCCGAACTGGGCCTGGCGCTGGCCATGCTGATACCGCTGGCCGGGGCCGCGGCGATCATTTCCTTCGCCCGTTTCCCGGTTCTGCGTGAAACCGCCACCATGGCCACGGCCGGCCTGTTGCTGGCCAACGTGATCCCGCTGGTGATCGCAGTGGGTCAGGGCGCGCGGCCCGAGCTTCAAATCGCGCAGATCGCCGACGGTCTGGACATCGCCTTCCGGCTGGAGCCGCTGGGCGCGGTGTTCGCGGCGGTGGCGAGCACGCTGTGGATCGTGAACTCGCTCTTCTCGTTCGGCTACATGAACAACAATAACGAGAAGAACAAACCCCGCTTCTATTTCTTCTTCGCCATCGCCATCGCCAGCGCCATGGGCGTGGCCCTGTCGGCGAACATGCTGACCCTGTTCGTCTTCTATGAAGCCCTGACCCTGTCCACCTATCCGCTGGTCGCGCACAAGGAGAACGAGACCTCCCGCCGCGGCGCGCGCATCTATCTGCTGATCCTGCTGGGCACGTCGCTGGGCCTGCTGCTGCCGGCCACGGTGATGACCTACGCCATCGCCGGCACCACGGACTTCATCCAGGGCGGCCTGCTGGCGCAGGCGGGCGTCGGGCTGGCCATGGGCGGCACGCTGCTCTTCCTCTACGCCTACGGCATTGGCAAGGCGGCGCTTATGCCGGTCCATCCCTGGCTGCCCAATGCTATGGTCGCGCCGACGCCGGTCTCCGCCCTGCTGCACGCCGTGGCGGTCGTGAAGGCGGGCGTCTTCACCATGCTGAAGGTCGTCATCTATATCTTCGGCCCCGGCTTCGTGCAGACCCTGCCCGCCGCCGACTGGCTGGCCGGGATCGCGGCGGTGTCCATCGTGCTGGCCTCGGTCATCGCGATGACCAAGAACAACCTGAAAGCCCGGCTGGCCTATTCGACGGTCAGCCAGCTTTCCTACATCACGCTGGGCGCGATGCTGGCCACGCCCGCCGCGCTGATCGGCGGCGCGCTGCAGATCGTCATGCACGCATTCGCCAAGATCACGCTGTTCATGGGCGCGGGCGCTTTCTACACCGCTACCGGCAAGTCCAACGTCACCGATACGCGCGGCTATGGCCGCTACATGCCGTGGCTGTTCGGCGCTTTCCTGATGGGCGCGCTGTCGATCACCGGCATTCCGCCCTTCGGCGGCATGTGGCCCAAGATATTCCTGTCGCTGGGCGCGCTGGACGCCGGCCAGACCTGGATCGTCTATGCGCTGGTCGCATCCTCCATCCTCAATGTCG
Organism: Euryhalocaulis sp.; assembly: GCF_013911995.1. Classification (NCBI taxonomy): domain Bacteria; kingdom Pseudomonadati; phylum Pseudomonadota; class Alphaproteobacteria; order Maricaulales; family Maricaulaceae; genus Euryhalocaulis; species Euryhalocaulis sp. The sequence continues at coordinate 17,475 of NZ_JACESD010000045.1, read as the reverse complement.
GCTATCTGATCGTGATCCCGGCGCGGGCCTTCTTCTCCCCGCCCACGGAAGCGCCGACGCGGGAATTCAAGGGCGCGCCGAAGCTGACCGTCATTCCGCCGGTCCTGACCGGGTGCGCGGCGCTGGCGCTCTTCTTCCTGGTTGAACCGCTGTACAACTACCTGCTGCCGATCTTCGGCGAGGGAGTGACCCCATGACCGAAGCCAAATCCAGGCCGGACAAGAAACCGGCCGGGAAGAAACCCGCCGCAAAGAAACCGGCCGGAAAATCTCCGGAAACCGGCATCCACCCGGTCTCCCGCTATTTCCTTTTCCTGGACGACCCCAAGGTTCGCACGCTGATCTCCTTCGGGGTGATCGCGGTCGCCGTGATCCTGCTGGTCGCCGACTTCTTCGTGTCCCGTCACGCCTACGACTATGTGGCGTTTTCCGAGGCCAACGGCTTCTACGCCATCTACGGTTTTATCGGTTTCGCCTTCGTGGTGCTGATGGGTTGGCCGCTGCGCGCGCTTCTGGGCCGCAGCGAGGACTATTACGGCGAGCCTGACGACGATGCCTGAGATTTTCGCGCACATATCGCCGGCTTGGGCCCTGATGCTGTCGGGCCTGCTGTGCATGCTTTCACCGTCCCATCATGTCCGCAAGGCGCTGATGATCGCGGCCCCGGTCGTGGCGTTCCTGCTGTTCGTCGCGCCGTCTACGCTGGGCGTCAGCGGCGGCACGTTCGAGATGATGGGGATTGAATTCTCCACCTACCGGCTGGACCGCCTGTCCTATCCGTTCGGCCTTGTCTTCATCATCGCGGCCTTCCTGAACGGCATCTACGCGCTGCATGAGCGCAACCGCCTGACCGATTCCGCGGCGCAATTCTACGCCGGGTCGGCGCTGGGCGCGGTGTTCGCGGGCGACATGCTGACCCTGTTCGTGTTCTGGGAAATCACCGCCATTTCCAGCGTCTTCCTGATCTGGGCCAACGGCACCTCGGCCTCCATCGCCGCGGGGATGCGCTATCTGGCGATCCACGTACTTTCGGGCGTGCTGCTGATGGCCGGGGCGCTGGTCTTGTGGGGCGACACCGGATCGCTGGCCTTCAACAATATCGGACTGGATGTCGGCTTGGCCGGCTGGCTGATCTTCATCGGCATCGGCATCAAGGCCGCCTTCCCGTTCCTGCACAACTGGCTTCAGGATTCCTATCCCAACGCGACCGTGACAGGCGCGGTGGTGCTGTCCGCCTTCACCACCAAAATGGCGATCTATGCGCTGGCGCGTGGCTTCGCGGGCGAGGAAATCCTGGTCTGGATCGGCGCGATCATGACCGTCTTCCCGGTCTTCTTCGCCGTGGTGGAAAACGATCTTCGCAAGGTTCTGGCCTATTCGCTGAACAACCAGCTGGGCTTCATGGTCTGCGCCGTGGGCGTTGGCACGGCGCTGGCCATCAATGGCGCGGCGGCGCACGCCTTCGCGCACATCATCTACAAGGCGCTGCTGTTCATGGGCATGGGCGCGGTGCTGCACCGCGCCGGCACGGTGAAGGCGTCGGAGCTGGGCGGCCTGTTCCGCTCCATGCCGTACACCACGGTCTTCACGATCATCGGGGCGCTTTCGATCTCCGCCTTCCCGTTCCTGTCCGGCTTTGTCGCCAAGGCGATGACGATGTCGGCCACGGCGCAGGAGGGCTACATCATCCCGTGGCTGATGCTGCTGTTCGCCAGCGCCGGCGTGCTGGAGCATTCGGGCATCAAGATCCCGTATTTCGCCTTCTTCTCTCACGACTCCAAGCGCCGTCCGGCGGAGGCGCCGTTCAATATGCTGGTCGCCATGGGCATCGCCTCGGCGCTCTGCATCTTCCTGGCGTGGCCGTTCGGCGGCTATCAGTGGCTGTATTCCATCCTGCCGAACGATCTGGGCTATAACCCCTACACCGCCGATCACGTGCTGACGCAGTATCAGTTGTTGATCGCGGCGACCGCGGCTTTCGTGATCCTGCGGATGAGCGGGCTGTACCCGAGCGAGCGGCGCGGCACGATCCTCGATTTCGACTGGATCTACCGCAAGTTCGGCTATGGGGTTGTGCGCTGGCTGACCGCCATGCTGGGCCGTCTGGGCGGCCATGCGGAGCACGGAATGGAGGCGCGCAGCCGTCTCTGGAACAAGCGGATGCAGGCGGTCTTCCACCCGGCGGGCGCGCTGTCGCGCGCCGTGCCGTCAGGCTCCCTGGCGATCTGGACCACGGTCCTGCTGGCCGTCGCCCTGATCATCGCCTACCGCGCGGGCTAGTCGATCACCGGATCGGTGAGGAAGGGCCGCCCTTCGCGGTCCTCCACCTCGATTATCCAGAAATCCGGGTCCATCCGGCGCTCCCTGTCCAGAAAGGCGTCCGCCTCGCTCTCTGGCGGCGGCGGATCGCCCAGCGGGCGGCGATAGGCGCGCGCGCCTGACATGTCCCGCGTCGGCGCATACAGGTCTGCGCGGCCATCCAGCCGCAGCACTTTCAGATAGATCAGACCGGCGTCCGGATCGCCCTTCTGCAGGACCATCGCCATGGCCCCGCCCGCCTGCGCGCGGCGGATCAGGGCCTGCGCCTGAATCTGCGCCTTCAGCGCGGCCATGCGGCGCCGTGTTTGCTCTGGTTAAGATTCATGAAACCAATCCGTGCCTGTTTGACGCGCCTTGGCGGCGCCGCCCTTGTTTTCCTTGCCGCGATGGCGGCGAGTCCGTCAATGGCCGCGCCGCGCCATGACAGCGCCGCACTGGCCGATCTGGCGCCCACCAGCCCGGTCCTGACCCGCGATGCAACGCAGCAGGAAGTGATTTTCACCGTGCCGCCGGCCGCCGTGATGGCGCGCGTGCGCCTGAACGTCGCCGCGCGGCCTCTTTCCTTCGAACCCCAGCCCGGCCTTGAAGTCTCGCTCAATGGCGGTCCGGCCGTGACGCTGGACCCGCTGCCACAGGCTTTTTCCGCGCAATTCGATTTCGGTCCCGAGGACATCATAGAGGGACGCAACCGCCTGACGGTCCGCCTGGCCGGCCCCGCCCCCACGAAACAGACGGGCTGGGAGCTGGACTGGGACAGTTCCCGTCTGGATCTGCTGTTCATGGCCCCCGGCCCGCAAGACCGCGAGACTTTCGAAAAATGGATGGCGGCCGATTTCGGCCCGCCGCGCAGCGTATCCTTCGCCGCGCCGGCGCTGCCCGAAGCTGCGCAGGCAGACCTCCAGAGCCGTTTCGCCATTGCCCTTGGCCGGCGCAGCGGCGGCCCCTTGCGCTTTGTGGGGCCGCAGGACGCGGCGGACCTTGCCGCCGCCGTGGTCATCGATCCGCGCCTCAGCAAGGCGCGCCTGACCCATTCCGGGGGCGAGGCCGCCCGCCTGACCCTGTCCGCGCCGGATCTGGCCGCCGCGCGCGCCGCGCTTCACGACTTCGCCGCCGACGCCCCGGCGCGGGCGCCGCATGTTCCCCCGGCTAGACACGTCCGCAACGACCTCGCCGCCGTGGCGCGGGGGGAGCTGGGACGCCCCGGATACAGCCTCGCCCTGCCAGAGCGGCGGGACGACCGCGCCGCCGCGCTGTCCCTTGTCGCCCGTCTGGCGCGGGAGCAGGCCGCGCCGATGATGCCCGGCTGGGTCGGGTTCGATCCGTTGGAAGCGCCCGCCTCGGCGGACCTTGCGGTTATCGCCGATGGCGCGGCCCTGCCCCCCGCCCTGCTGACAAACGCCCCGCGCGCGCTGGAGGCGGCGTTGCGCGCGGCCGAGCCCAAGCCGATTTACAAGCGATTCCGCATCGGCGCGCAGGCCAGCGCCGCCATGCCGGACGGCGGGGCGGCGGCGCGCTTTCCCTCCGCGTCCAATTCCGCCGCATGGACGACGATCATCACCAGCGCCCGCGGCGTAACGCTGCATCAGGCGCTGTCCGAACTGATCGAGGCGGATTCGCTGGACCGGTTCAGCGGCCGCGTCATGCACTGGCGCAATGGCGTGGTGCAGGTGCAGGACCGCGGCGCATGGCGCGCGCCGGGCGCGGCGGCGCTGAAACCGCGCACCGGCGAACTGGCGCGCACGCTGAACTTTCTCACCGTCCTCGGCGGCCTGATTTCCATTCTCCTTCTTGGAGTCTCAATACGTCGCCGAAAATTCGGGCGATTGATTCACGGCGTTTAAACGCAAACCCGCTAGGGTCCGGGCTGACACCAACAGCAGCAGCCCTGATCGCCCATCATGCTTTCAATCGTTGCAGCCCTTGCGCTCTCGGCGCCCGCCATCACGCCCGGCGCCGAGGAAAGCTTCGCCCGCCGCGCCTTTCTTCTGGAGGCGGACTCGCGGTGCGAGCTGCTGACCAGCGGCGAGCGCGCCTCGCTGAGCGCCGCGGCGCGGCAGGCGCGCGGCGCGCTGGAACGCGCCGGGCTGGATGCCGATACGCTGGAATTCCACGTGCGCAACGCCGCCGCCGCACGCGATTGTTCGGATGAGCTGGTGCAGGACGTCGCCGGGGAAGCGCGCAACGCCTATGCCGCCTGGGCGGCCATGCGCGCCATGGATTTTCCAGGAGTGCGCCGGGTCTGGACCACCCGCCGCGTGCTGGAGCCCGATTCCACGCCCCGCTGGGCGCTGTGGCAGCGTCTGGAAAATGGCGAACGCTTCGGCCTGACCGTGACGGACAGCGAACAGACCGCCATGCTGGCTATCCCGGCGGAACGCGCGGCCGCGCCCATTCGCTCCGCCAAGATTGAACTGCGCGACCCTGACAAGCTCGCCGCGCCGCTGGACGCGGCGCTGGGCGGCCTGTTCATGGCCCGCGCGGACCTCGAACCCATGGCGCAACAGGCGGCCCCGGCCAGCCTGTCCCGCGCCATCTGGGCCAGCGGCGTCAGCAAGGCGAAGGGCGAAACCGCCCCCAAACCGGACGCCGATTTCCAGCTGATCGAATTTCCCGCTTCCGCCCTGGCCGAGATCGCCAGACTGAACGCCAGCGAGGCGGTGCGCATTCGCGTCATCCGCGCCGATGGCGAGACCGTGCGCTATGTCGAGGCCGGCGACCTGGCCGCCGCGCAGGCGTTTCTGGCGGCAAAACCGCTCAATCCGGAAACCTGACAAAAGCCTGAAACTGGGGGTCTAGCCCTCGGCCGCGGCGCGCTGGATGCGCTCGCCCGCTTCCTGCGCCTTCTGCAGACGGGCGCGGGCGTCCATGCGCTCCGGCTCGCCGGCCGTCGCGGCGACCAGCACAGGCAGGCGCACATAGGCGGTCGTGCCCTCGCCCGGCTCGCTTTCCAGCTCGAAATCGCCGTCATGCAGCGCCACCAGCGAGGCGACGAGGCTGAGGCCGAGGCCCGATCCACGCTCCTCCGAGCCGGCCGCGCTTTCGGCCTGCTGATAGGGGCGGCCGATGCGCTCCAGCTCTTCCTTGGTCATGCCCGCGCCGGTGTCCTGCACCGTGATGACCAGATCCCCGGCTTTCGACCCGGTGGTCACCGTCACGCGGCCGCCCTTGGGCGTGAACTTCAGGGCGTTGGACAGCAGATTCAGCATGATCTGGCGCAGCGCCTTGCGGTCGGCATTGACGGTCAGCGGCGACAGCGCCGTTTCCACGTTCAGATCGATGCCCGTGTCCTCGGCCCGTAGCTTGACCAGCTTTACGGCGGAGGCCGTCACGTCGCGCGCGTCGAATTCCTCGCGCCGCAGATCATAGCGTTCAGCCTCGATCTTCGACATGTCCAGAACGTCGCCGACAAGGTCCAGCAGGTGACGCCCGCTTTCATGGATCAGGTCGGCATATTCGGCGTAGCGCGCTGGCATCGGCCCGAACATGCGCTGCTTCATCACGTCGGAAAAACCGATCACGGCGTTCAGCGGCGTGCGGATTTCATGGCTCATCCCCGCCAGATAGCGGGATTTTGCGTCATTGGAGGCCTTGGCCGCGTCGCGGTCGGAAAATGCCTGCTGCTCCCGGGCGGAGCGCTGCGTCACATCAATGACGCTGACATTCAGCCCGCCATCGGCCGGCGAAAGGCGCACCTCCGCGCGGCGATTGCGGCGCGCGCCGATCTCCACGGTCTCGGCGGCGCCGGAGCCCAGCGCATAATCCATGGCAGCGGTCAGGGCCGAGCGGTCGTCCAGATGATCGGGAAGGTCGCGCAGGGCCGGCGGAGCGCCTTCGAAATGCTGCGGCCCGAACAGGTTTATGGCCTCCTGGGAGGCAAACTGGATACGGCCTTCCAGATCGGTCTTGATGATGCCCACCTGCGCCGCGTTCAGCAGTGATTCCAGCGTTTCAGCGCGATAGGCGACATCGGCCTGGGTCACGTTCCGGGTCCAGGCCGTCAATATGCCGGCGGATGCGAAGACCACCGCCACGGCCGCAGCCGCCGCGGAAACAGCAAGTCCGCCAACGCCCGCACCCGGCGACAGGGTGACGCCAAAGGCCTGCATCGCGCTCATCACGGCCAGTCCGATCAGGGACAGGGCCGAGGCTTCGCTGATCAGGGCGCGGCGCGGAAACGCCATCGCGGCGACAGCCGGGGCGACGAACCAGGCCGCCGCGCCGGAAACAACGCCGGTCACGAAAACCGCGCTCATCGCCAGTATCGTCCAGGAAAACACGGTCAGAAGCTGCGCCCATTCGCGGCGCGGCGCGGCCAGCGCCAGAACGCTTATAATGGCTGGGGCGACCCCGGCGGCGGCGATCACCGCGCTCTGGGGCCAGGTCAGCAGCCCGGCAAGGCTTAATCCGCTCACCGCCAACGCCAGACTCGCGGCCCAGGCGAGCGGCGCCACGAGGCCGGTCCGCCAGGAGTCCGGACGGCGTTTATTTGCGGTTTCGTTCATTTGGCAATCAACGATTTTTACCACGTCGGAGAATCGACTCGGCGCATTACTGAGTCTTCGCCTTCGCCGTTAACAAAGTCTGAATCGTTAACGCGCATATGTTCATATCTCATCGGAACATGATTTGTTTAATAGGTCCGGCTTTGTGCTTGCGTTATGTTCGCGCAAATAAAGCTAAAGGGGATGAGGAAACCACTTCCATGACGTTTTCCCGCTATCTAGCCGCTTTCGCACTTTTCGGCGCGGCGAATGCTTATGCCGCGCAAGCCGATGACTCCGCCGGGACCGCGCAAGCCGCGCCCGCTGAAACACCCGCCGCAGACGGTGAAGCAGCAGCAGCCGAAGCGCCTGCCGCGCCGCTGCCGGCGCGCGCCGCCAATCCTATGGTGCAGGCCGCCGCCGATTATGCGCATTTCCGCGGCGATCTGGCCGTTGTTGGCCAGACGGAGCTTGTTTCCGGCGAATCCATGGACAGCGTGATGGACCGTCTGGCCTCTCACGAACCGCAACGTCTGTCGCGCGCCTGGCTGGCCTATTCCGCCATGATCGCCACGCAGCATGCCCCCTTCGTCGATCAGGTGAAGACGGTGGCCGATTTCTATGGCCGTGAAAACGTCATCAAGGGTCTGCTGAACGAGCCGGAATGGGCGATCACCTTCAAGAATTCCGCCGGCGCCGCAGACGCCGTGGCCGAAAGCGCGATGCAGGAATCCGATGACCTCTACACGCTGGGCCAGCGTTTCAAGCAGCAATCCTACGATCTGCAGCATTTCAGCTGGGCCAATGTGGTTACCGATCGCGGCGGCCGCCTGGACCTGATCGAGCTGCCGGAACGTCATGGCGACGCGCCGGAATCGCTGGTGGTGGCCTTGAGCGGCGCCGCCCCCGTTTCCTCGGCCGATACGGATATCGAATCCCAGACCAAGCGCGAGGCGCTGTGGGAAATCTTCGACCCGCTGCACGCCTCCATCACCGCGCAGGAGGAAGCGGCCACCGACGCCACGGTTCTGGGCAGCGAAGGGCAGGATGAGGCCGCCGGCCTGACCACCCCGCTGGAGGCGATCAGCCCCGCCACGGCCGAGGCCTTTTCCCAGCCGGTGCAAACCGTGGGCGCGGAAGAGGAAACGCTGGGCCGGATCCTGGCGCTGGCCGCGCTGGACGTTCTGGACGCCGGCGGCGACCGCCCCGACGCCATGATGACGATGATGACGTCGCAGCCCACCGAATCCTGTCTGGCCTGGGCGCATTCGCAGCTGAAAGTCTGCGTCGCCGCGGGTCATTTCAAATATGAGGACGCCTTCTGCATTTCGGAGCACCAACTGACCGACACGGCGCAGTGTTTTGGGGCTCTGGTCGGGAACTGAGATTCAATAAAATTTGAATCGAATACGCCTCAAGCTTTCGTCTAATTGCGATTTCCGGCTTAGCGCAGCCTTATCCCAGCGCCGGTATGGTCCTTGCGAACTCGGGCGTAGAACCCGGCTTTGAAAAGGAACGCTACCGATGCGATTCATACTGAAAGCCATACTGTCACTCGTGATTGTAGGCGCTTTCATGCCCGCTGCGGATCATCGCGACTTTACGATTCCCGAACTGAATTGGGACGGCGGCGAAGCCGTGTCTCAAACCGGGAAGCTTTGCGAACGCTCTGAAAGCGTCTGTGACGCCGTCGCCGAAAGCGCCGTTCTGGCCGATATTGCAGGCTCCATCGCCCGCAACAGCCTGGACCGCGCCATTGAAGCCTATCGCGGCGAACAGGAAGAGGCCGAGGCCGCGACCGCCAGCTAGGGCGGTTCACGCCTTGCCGAACGGGCCAAGGCCCCTTAGGTCCTGCGCATGATGACTGCGCAGGACAGAATCCAGACTCTGGTCGATGAATTCGAGCTGCTCGACGATTGGGAAGAGCGGTATCGCTATGTGATCGAGCTCGGCCGTGAGCTGGAGCCCCTCGCCGAGTCCGAACATGACGAATCCCACCGCGTGCATGGCTGCGCCTCACAGGTCTGGCTGGTCGCCGAACCCTCCGGCGCCGCGCCCGGCGCGCTGAAATTCCGCGGCGACAGCGACGCCCATATCGTGCGCGGGCTGATCGCCATTCTGCTGCGGCTTTATAACGACCTTCCGGCTGAACAGATTCTGGATCTCGACCCGCGCGCGGTTTTCACGCGCATCGGCTTGTCGGAGCATCTCTCCAGCCAGCGTTCAAATGGCGTGAAGGCGATGACCCGGCGTATTCAGAAAGAAGCCGGGGCGGCCGCCGAGTCAGCGGTTTGAAAAGACCAGGGCCGCGGAGCGGGCCGCCTCTGACAGTGTTTCGTCATCAACGTCCGGCGTCTGCTGGATGGAATTCATCAGCGTGGACGACACCGCGGAGGTCAGCGCCCAGTTCCAGTAGCGCAGCACGGTCTGGGCCTTGTCATTGGACAGGCTGTCATAGGTGCGCATGACGCGGTCGAACACCGCATCGAATTCCTCGTCCGTATCCCGGCGCAGAGCGCGCCACAGCTGCGCCAGCGCGGCGCGCTTCAGCCCGGTCGCCTTGCACAGAACGGCCAGCCCCTCGCCGCCCAGATCGGTGAATATCTGCGCGCCGGTCGCCGGCTTCACGCCGGACAGATAGCTGATCTCTTCCGCCACATCGCGCGTCATGCCGCTGACCTCCGCCGCCGCGATGGCGTCTTCAAGGCTGGCATAGGGGCTTTTATCAATCGCTTCGCGATTGCGCTGGCGGCGTTCGATGAATTGCAGGGCCTTTCTCGCGGGCGGATCGGCCCAGTCTTCCGGCTGCGCCATCTTGAAAATATCGCCCGCCGCCTCCTGCAACAGCGTGCGCGCCACGGCGAAGCGTTCCAGGATGCGCGCCCGTTCCTCCGGCCCGCACCACCAGAACATGGCCAGCGCCTGCGCCGGACGCAGCTCCAGCCGGCGCATCAGCAAATGGCAATAGGTCGTGGTCTCGCGTGAGGACGCGACCAGAATGTCCACCGCCCGATTGGACAGTTTCGCGCCATCGTTCAGCAGCATGGCGCGCACGACTTCGGCCTCGTCATGCTCGGCCATGGCTTCGCTGACGATTTCGCCCACCGTGTCGCGCTGGGCGATCAGCTTGCGGTGCTGGGTCGTGGTGCTGCGCGCAATCTCCACCAGGTCGGCCTGGCTCAGTGCAACGCTGTTTTCCAGGATCGGCGCGGCGATCTCGAAACTGTCGCGCGCCAGCATTTTCAGAAGCCGCGGCGGCGGATCGACCAGCTGGCTCAGCCGGCGCGCCACGCGCAGGCGCAGCGGCGGGTCGGCCTCGCGCAGCATCTCGTAAAGGACATCGCCGGCCATGTGCCGCTCCTGCGGCGTGATCTCGCTGGAGGGCAGACAGACAATATCGGCAATGCGCTTGGCCAGCGCGATCCTTGCGCGGGGCTCGCGCTCGGTTTCCGCATAATCTTCCGGGGCGGCGCTCTCGTCGGCCGCGTCCTCAGCCAGCATGGTCTTGGGCCGTTCCGTCGCTAGACACAGGGGTTCACCGTTCAGAATTTAACCATGACTGCCTTAACGCTTGGTGACCGCGCGCCCTTCAATGCGCGCAGCCTGGATGGAGCGCGGCGCCGCGAGGGGCGATGAAATTTGTCCCGGCTCCGCCTATATAGGGGCGCATACGCCAACCGCAGGAGTTGCCCCATGGCCGAAGACCGGCCCGTCAGGAAAGACCTCACGCCCGAACAGCGCGCCATCGCGTTCGAGGAACAGACGGAACCGCCTTTCTGCAGCGCCCTGAACCATGAAAAGCGGCCGGGCGTGTATCGCTGTGCGGTGTGTGGCGAAACGCTTTTCGTCTCGGACGCCAAATATGAGTCCGGGTCGGGCTGGCCCTCCTTCTTCCAGCCCGCCTCCGACACGGCGCTGGGCATGAAGACCGACCATCATCTGCGCCTGCCGCGGACAGAGATTCACTGCAATAACTGCAAGGCGCATCTGGGCCATGTGTTTCCCGATGGCCCGCCGCCCACGGGCAAACGCTATTGCGTCAATGGCGGCGTTCTGGACTTCGAACCGGCCGGCGCCCCGCCGGACGATCCCCCCGCCGCGGCTTGATAGCTTCGCCGGGCTTTCCACTTTTTCAGACCATAATCACCATTGAAAACGGCCGCCCGTTCAGGCGGCCGTCAGACTGGAAACCGCCATGACCGACACGATTTTTGACGCCGCGCGCGCCGCCGTCCCGCCCCGCGCCCGCAAGCAGCCGCTTCAGGCCGAGCAGCTGGGCCGCACGCGCACCGATGATTACGCCTGGCTGCGCGACGACAACTGGCAGGCTGTAATGAAGGACCCTTCCGTCCTGAAGCCGGAGATCCGCGAGCATCTGGACGCCGAGAACGCCTATCTGGACGCGGTCATGGCGCCCACCAAAGACCTCCAGAAAACCCTGTTCGAGGAAATGAAGGGCCGCATCAAGGAGGATGATTCCTCCACGCCCCTGCCCGACGGTCCGTTCGAATATTTCGTGCGCTATCGCGAAGGCGGCCAGTATCCAGTCTTTGCGCGCCGCCCCATTGATCCCGCCGCGCAAACCCCGTCCGGCGACGAGCATATCCTGCTGGACTGCGACGCGGAGGCCGAGGGCGTTGAATATTTCGACACCGGCGATGTCTCGCACAGCCCCGATCACCGCTATCTGGCCTGGACCGTGGATACGCGCGGTTCGGAATATTACGAGCTGCGCATCCGCGACCTGGAAACCGGCAAGGACGTCGCCGTGCTGGCCGATGAGAGCGCCGGCGACCTCGTCTGGGCCAATGACAGCCAGACCCTGCTCTGGGTCTGGCGCGACGCTCACGGGCGGCCCAAGCGCGTCTATCGCGCGCGTCTGGGCGGCGGCGAGAGCGCGCTGGTCTATGAGGAGCCCGATGACGGCTTTTTCCTGCACCTGGGCAAGAGCGACGGCGATTCCTGGCTCATCATCGCTTCAGGCTCGCACACCACGTCGGAGCTGCGGCTGATCGACGCCAATGCCCCGGACAGCGATCCGGTTCTGGTGGCCGAACGCGAAACCGATGTCGAATATGACATTATCGAAGGCCCCGACTGCCTCTATTTCCTGACCAATGCCGACGGCGCGACCGATTTCAAGATCGTCACCGCGCCAACCGCCGCGCCGGGCCGCGAAAACTGGCGCGACTATGTCCCGCACCGCCCCGGCGTTCTGGTGCTGGCCGTCGAAGGCTTCCGGGAATGGCAGGTGCGGCTGGAGCGGGAAAACGCCCTGCCGCGCATCGTCGTTCGCCGTTACGAAGACGGCGCCGAATACGAAATCGCCTTTGACGAGGAAGCCTATGCCCTCGGCATGACCGGCGGATACCAGTTCGACACCGACATGCTGCGCCTGTCATACGAATCCCCGGCCACGCCGGAGGAGACCTACGACTTCAACATGGCGACGCGCGAGCGCACGCTGCGCAAGCGTCAGGAAGTGCCGTCGGGCCACGATCCGGCCGACTATGTCGTGCGCCGCATCATGGCGCCCGGCCATGACGGGGCTGATATCCCGGTCACGCTGCTCTACCGCAAGGGAACGCCGCTGGACGGCTCCGCGCCGCTGCTCCTCTATGGCTATGGCAGCTACGGCATCACCATTCCCGCCGCCTTCCGCATCAAGCCTTTATCGCTGGCCGATCGCGGCATGATCTTCGCGGTCGCGCATATTCGCGGCGGCAAGGCCAAGGGATATCAGTGGTATCTCGACGGCAAGCTGGACAAGAAGACCAACACGTTCCGTGATTTTGTCGCCGCGGGCGAGGCGCTGGCCGATCAGGGCTTCACCGGACGCGGCCGGATTGTCGCCATGGGCGGGTCAGCCGGCGGATTGCTGGTCGGGGCCGCGGTCAATATGGCGCCCGACCTGTTTGCCGGGGCCATCGCGGCCGTGCCCTTCGTGGACGTGCTGAACACCATGTCGGACGAAACCCTGCCCCTGACGCCGCCGGAATGGCCGGAATGGGGCAATCCGCTGGAAGACGAAGCCGCCTATGACGCGATCGAGGAATACAGCCCCTATGACCGGGTCGCGCCGGGCCGCTATCCGCATATCCTGGCGACGGGCGGCCTGACCGATCCGCGCGTCACATACTGGGAGCCGGCCAAATGGGTCGCCCGCGTGCGTGACCGGCGGACCGATGACGGGCTGACCCTTCTGAAGATGGAAATGGGCGCCGGGCACGGCGGCAAGACCGGGCGTTTCGACGCGCTGTGGGATGACGCGCTGGAATACGCCTTTGCGCTCTCCGCCGCCGGACTGGCCGCGCGCTAACCCCGACGCAGGACCCTGAAATGAAAAAGGCCCCGGCAGATGATCGCCGGGGCCTTTCTCGTTCCGTTGCGGACGAACCTTAGTTCATGTCCACATATTTGGTGTATTCCTCGCAACGCTCCGGAATGGAGGAGACGCCTTCGCGGCCCTCCAGAACGTCGTCCCGGCGAATACGCTCGATCGTGATGATGCACTCTTCCCGTTCGACCGTCTTCTGGAAGTCGGCGCGCGCTTCCACGGCGCGTTCCTCTTCCCGGATAAAGCCGAGCCAGCCGCGCGCCGTCGACGCGGAATGCGAGAACTGCGTGCCGCGCTCAAACGCCTCCTTGGCGCCGGCAATGTTGTCCCGCTCATAGCGCGAGTTGCCGATCAGGACCCAGCTATCGCCCGGACGGCTCAGTCCGCCCTTCTCAAGCCCGTTCAGACAGGCGCGTTCCGCCTTGTCGTATATAGCTTCCGAATAATACGCTTCGCAAAGCTGTTCGTAGAGCTTGCCGTTGCCGGAATTGGACGCGGCCGTCTCCAGCGCCGGAATGGCCTCGTCATATTCCCGGGCCTGACGCCACAGATTGATCATCAGCTCCAGGTTTTTCTGGTTGCGCTCAACCCGGCCCGCATTCATCTCGCGCTCGAGAATCTGGGCGCCGCGATAGGGCACTTCGTAATAGCTGTAATACTGGACCAGGCGGATGATGTCGCTTTCCGTATCGAGCATGCCGTTGAGGTACATGATCTTGTTGACCTCGAACGCCTCCTCGCTGCGGTTGCCGTTGGCCAGCATCGAGACCCAGCCGTTCCAGAGATTCTTGTCGTCCGGCCAGCGGTTCAGCATCTGACGCAGAATGTCAGCCTGCTTCTCGGGCATGTCCAGCTGCGTGTAGATGAAGTTCAGCAGGTCGAAATGCTTGCGCTCTTTCGGGTCGGCGATCTCGAACGCCTGCTCCGCATGCGGCAGCGCCTGGCGAAACTGGTCGTTCTGCGCATAGGCCGAAGCCAGCAGGATCAGGATGTTTTCCTTGGGCGGGTTGTTCTGCAGCCAGCGCTCCAGAATCTGCGCGCCTTCCTGCACCCGGCCCTCGACGATCAGAAGCTGGCCGATATTGACCTGCAGGCTGGACGCCGCATCCGCTTCCAGCATGCCGGTATTGATCGCGGCCTGCCAGTCATTGATCGCGCGCTGCGCCTGTTCGGTCTCGTAATAGGCTTGGCCGCGCATCTGCAGGATCACCGAACGCTCATAGTTCGACGGCTCCCGGTCCATGGCGCGGTTCAACTGGTTGATCGCTTCCTGGGGATTTTCGTTCTGCAGGTTTTCCTGAGCCTTCAGAACGATCTCGCCAATATCGCTGGAGAAGGAGCGTTCCTCGCTCTCTTCTTCCTCGTCATCCTGGACAAGGGCGTGCGCGGGCGTGGCGGCGCCAAGGGCCAGCACGCTGACGGCCATCAGACCGCCAATGCCCAGCAGGCGCCAGTCGCTGCGGAAGGATCCCATAAGTCTTAACACGTTCGTCTCCACACTCATCTTTCGCCGGACGCGCGCGGCTTCATTCGCCGCCTTGCGCGCCTCGTAGCGCCATCCCGTCCCTCGCCTCTTGATATAAGACAGCGAAAAGACGTTTCAATTCAGACCGCTTGCGGCCCGCGCGGTGCCTAGTCGGCCAGCTGATAGGTCAGCCGGGTCTGCACGCCGGAACGGGACACGGCCACGCCATCAACAATTTTCGGCGCGTATTTCCACTGCTCCACCGTACGGATGGAGGTACGCTCGAAGATGCTGTTGGTGCAGTTGGCGGTGATGTTGTACGGCGCGCCTTCCGGCGTCACGCCGAACTGCATGTCGCACGATCCTTCAGTGCCCCGTTCGGCGGCGCGCGGCGGATAGGTCACGGCGACCCGCACCATCGGCTGCGCATCCCGGTCGGACACGTTGAAGTTCACATCGCCCCGTCCGATATCCGGCGTTTCAAACTCCGGAATCTGGCCGCCAATATTGGTCAGCGCCTCGCTCGGCTGTTGCGCCTTCTGCTTGGTCACCTGCGGCGGCGGGGGCGGGGGATCGACCTGCTGCACCTTGTCCGGCGTCATGTCGCGCTTGGCCACTTCGATGTCTTCAACCTCCTGGTTGATTTCAATCTTGGTCGCTTCACGCTCCTCGTCGAGCGGGATTTCCCCCATCGCGATGAGGGCCCGCATGAGAAGGAACAGGATAATCGCGACCACTGCGGCCAGCGGGATCCCGATAAGGGCTCTGAGGATCAAAGGCATCTGTATCGTTCCTCTCTCTTACTGCGGCTCGGTGTTCACATAGACCGGGATCTGCAGCCCGGAAATCACTTCCTGAACGTCCAGAACGGTTCCGATCTTGGCCCCGTTATCCCCCTGGAGAACGATCTCCAGTTCGGGATTCTGGTCTTTCAGGCTCTGAAGGACCGGCTGAATGTTCTGAACCGTGTAGCTGGACTTGTCGATCCAGACCTGGTCGTTCGGCATCACGGCCACCAGCACGGACGGGTTTCTCTGCTCGTCCTGACTGATCACCGGCTTTTCGATGTCCACGCCAGGGCGCTTCACAAACACCGCTGTCACGATGAAGAAGATCAGAAGAATGAACACGACGTCGAGCATCGGCGTCATGTCGAGTTCGATGTCTTCCTCGTCCTGTATGGCCCGGCTTTTCGCTCTCATAGCTCTATTCGCTCACTAATATAGCACAAATGACCGGCTTTAGCCGCCCTGTTCACCCTGTTCGCGCACCTGGATGTTCACGCCGCGCGCGCCAACCTGGTTCGCCTGGTCCCAGACAGTGACCACGATACCGTGTTCAGCATCCGGATCAGGCTCGATCAGAACGGGGCTGTCCGGGTTTTCCGAACGGAAGCGTTCGATCCGGGCGCCCACCCGCGCGATGTCCGTGGCCTGCTGGTTCACGAAGATATTTCCGTTCTCCAGAATCTGCACCAGGATCAGCGGCGGCGGATTGGGCGGCGTCTCGTCGGACGGCGGCGGCGGCACCAGGTCGATGCCACGCTCCCGGACGAACGTCGCGGTCACAATGAAGAAGATGAGAAGGATGAAGACGATGTCGAGCATGGGGGTCATGTTGACCCCGGCGTCATCGCCTCCCGCCTTCTTGAATCGTCTGCGCATTTGAGTTCCGCGTCCCTTAGCTTGTTCTAATGTCGAGCTTGTCGGCCAGCTTTGCGGTTTCCTTCTTCACGCTGCTTTCGAAGCGATACACGAAGAAGAGTCCCGACAAGGCCACGACCATGCCCGCCATGGTCGGAATGGTGGCGCGCGACACGCCCGCCGACATGGCGCGGGCGTCCGAAGAGCCCGAAATCGCCATGGCGTCGAACACTGTCACCATGCCCGTCACCGTTCCCAGCAGCCCCAGAAGCGGGGCCAAAGCGACCATGGTCTTGATGAACTCGACATTCTGGTTCGTTTTGGCCTTCACCTCGGAGATCAGCTTGTCGCGGACCGCATGGGCGTACCACGACTTGTGATCGGTGCGGCCTTCCCACTCACGGACCGCGCGCTGGACGTGACCCCGGTGCGCGAGTCCGTAGTAGAGAAGCCGTTCCAGGATCAGCGCCCAGAGGACGAAGGTGGCGAAAAGGATGACCACCAGGACAGGACCCCCCATTTCGAGGAACTGCTGAAGGCCATCCCAAGCCGCATTGAGGCCTAGCATCGGCTCGCCTCCTTAACCCGCGGTCCGGCGCTCGGCGCGCTGCGCCACCAGGCCGGCCGCCTGCTCGTCCAGGGTTTGCTGCGAAGCGCGCGCGGCGCTGGAAGCAAAGGAGTGGAGCAGAAGGATCGGAATGGCGGTCACAAGACCAAGCACGGTGGTGACCAGGGCTTCGGAGATGCCGTCGGCCATGATCTGCGGATCACCGGTGCCGAACAGGGTAATCGCCTGGAAGGTCCGGATCATGCCGGTAACCGTACCCAGAAGACCCAGAAGCGGCGCCACGGCGGCGATCAGCTTCAGGAAGTTCAGGCCCAGCTCCAGCTTGGCGTTCTCGCGCAGGATCTGTTCGTCCAGCTTGAGCTCCAGCGTTTCGATGTCCTCGTCCTTGTTGTCTTCATAGACACGCAGGACGCGGCCCAGCGGATTGCCCTTCTTGGGATTCTCCGGATTGGACGCCTGGCTGCGGACAGCCATGGAGGTCATCAGAAGCATGATCAGGCGAAGCACGCCCAGCACCAGGCCGACAGCCAGCACGACCAGAATGATCTTGCCGATCACGCCGCCGGCGTCGATGCGCTCCTGAAGGTTGGGAACGTCTTTCTGGATAGCCAGCAGCGAACCGCGGGACGGATCAAGCGGACCCTTCACGACTTCGCCCGGATC
>NZ_JACESD010000044.1:0-25060 GCF_013911995.1 Euryhalocaulis sp. | reverse complement strand
GTCATCGGCGGGCGTTGGCACATCGTCGGGCGTGGGAGGCGGCGGCGGGGGATTGGGCGCATCCGGCCCGCAAGCGGCCAGCCAGAACAGGGCGGATACGGCGAGAGGAAAGACGGGTTTCATGGCGCGCTCCACAGTCTTGTGATGGAGCGGAGAAACGCCGCAAGGCGCGCAAGCGTTCCGCCTTCTCAGGCCCGCCCGTCCAGATGCCGCGCCTTGCGCAGCGCCGGAAACAGCTTCGCCCAGATCGCGGCCACCGCCATCGTGCCCGCGCCGCCGGCGACCACCGTGACCTTGGCGCCCAGCCAGGCCGCCACGACGCCGGCGCGGAACTCGCCCAGCTCGTTCGAGGCGCCGATGAAGACCATGTTCACCGCATTCACCCGCCCCCGCAGCCGGTCCGGCGTCCAGAGCTGGATCAGGGTTTCGCGGATATAGACGCTGACCATGTCCGCCGCGCCCATCAGCACCAGCGCCAGAACGGACAGCCAGACGATCGTGGAGGCGCCGAACACCACCGTCATGCCGCCAAACACCGCCACGAACAGGAACATCCACAATCCCGCATGGTCGCGGATGGAGTGGGTGGCCAGCCAGATCGCCACCGCAATCGCCCCGATGCCCGGCCCGGCGCGCAGGAAGCCCAGCCCCGCCGGCCCCACCTCCAGAATATCGCGCGCATAAACCGGCAGCAGCGCCGTCGCCCCGCCCAGCAGCACCGCGAACAGATCCAGACTGATCGCCCCGAACACCACTTTCTCCCGCCAGATATAGCGGAAGCCCGCCACCAGCGTTTCCCAGCCGGGGGGTTCGGCCTCGCTATGCTGGTCCGGTTTGGGGATGGTCAGGGTCAGGACCGCGGCGATCAGCAATAATCCCACCGCCGAGCCATAGGCGGCCAGCGGCGAAATTCCGTACAGCAGACCGCCCGCCACCGGCCCCACGATCGTGGCCAGCTGCCAGGCGGAGGAATTGAGCGCAATGGCGTTGGATAGCAGTTTCGGCGGCACAATATTGGGCAGCAAGGCCTGCGTCGCCGGCCCGAAAAACGCCCGCGCCACGCCGAATGACGCCAGCAGCGCGAACACCATCCAGATGTGCCCGCCGCCCCAGATGGTGAAGGCCAGAAGCCCGCTGGCAAAGATCCCTTCCGCGGTCAGACACACCGCCATGATGCCCCGGCGGGAGAACCGGTCCGCCACCGCGCCCGTGACCAGCACCAGCAACAGGGCGGGCAAGAACTGCGACAGGCCGATCAGGCCCAGGTCCAGCGGGTTGCGCGTGATGTCATAGACCTGCCAGCCGACCGCCACGATCTGGATCTGCGCGGCGAACACCGCCAGCGCCCGCGCCAGCCAGTAGCGCATATACGGTCCGTGCCGGAACGCCGCGAACCCGGCGTGAGACGACGTCTGGCCGTCGTCGGCGTCTTCGGTGGTCACGGTCGATATGTCCTTGGACGGAGGCGGACGGGGAGGGACTCAAGCCATATCCCCGCCCGCCGGCGCGGTCCAGAGTTTGGTCTTGCAATCAGGTTGTATTCGCAGCCCGCCACAGCAAATAGCCGTGGCGGAAACGCATCCTTAATTGTCTCGCGAATAGGGTTTCTTGCAAGAACAGGTGTAATTGAGAAGAACCAAGGATGTCTGACTCAGACTCCCGCACGCTCGTCATACTGAAGGAAAAGGGCTCGACAGCCCGCCTTTTGAACCTGCTGCGCTTTTACATGCGGCCGGAAGGCGCGCCCGAAGGCCCGCCAATCTTCCGCAACCGCCTCTTGCGCCGCGCCATCGTGACCAAGCATTGCGTCGCCGCCAATGACCGCAGTTTTGCCGATGGACGCCGCCACGCCACCAAAATCATCCTGCCGCTGAACGCGGAGGATCTGCGTCTGGGCGGACGCTACTTCCTGCTGGGACAGGATAATTACGCCGAAGTGCGGCGCGAACTGTGGGGCGACGCCCACGAAGACCGCAGCCATGACGAGGAAATTCTCGGCCTGCTGGAGGGCGCGCCTTCGCTGGATCCGTTCCTGCTGCGCGAGGTGTTCCAGCGCAGCCAGGTGCGCATTGATCCGGCCTTTCTGGACCTTTCCGAAAACGACCAGATGGAAATGTTCAATTTCGCGCGCTCCGAACTCTCGGCCCTGGCGGTCGCTCTGTTTGGCGATGCGGCCGCGGATACGGACATGCAGAACAAGCTGGTGCGGAAACTGCTGTTCAATGACGAAACCGGCCAGATCGAACCGCTGCGCCTCGCCCTGAAGCTGGACGAGAACAATTACGCCGAAGGCATGTTCGCTTGGAAAGGCTTCCTCTATTTCAAATGGCGCTATTCCAAACTTGTCGAGGAGGCGCCGGATGTCGCCCGCGGCCTTCAACAGGTTTATGCGACCGGAAATCTGGATCCCGAGGAAAAAAGCGCCATCCGTGAGACGCGGGATAATGTCTCCCGCCGCCTGGCCGAGCTGACCGCGGCGATTCCTCCCTTTCTCTCGGCCTATGACAATGCCTTGTCCCAGCTGACCGAGGGCGGCGACGCCTCGGCCTTCCGCGATTTCCTTCTGGATTCGCCCCGCATCTTCCTGGCGCTCGGCGAGCGCATGGGCGTTCTGGACCACATTATTTCGGTGTGGAGCTTCATGTTCCCGGCCGGCAAGAAGCCGATGATGCCGGGATCCGATCTGATGGAATTGCTGGCGGAGTTCGAAACGCTGCTGACGCGCTTCAAATACGCAACGCCGCGCAGCATACAGCCGGTCGAGGACCCCGCACAGCCACGGGCGGCCACGGGCTAGTTGATGCTGCGCTGATCTCCGGCGGGATTGGCGAGGTCAATCACCATTGTAGTGCGTTCGCGCTCGATCGTGTCCAGCACGCTTTCGCCGTCTTTCTCGCTGAACTCGGCCAGACGCCAGGCCCGGACCGGGTCCTCGCACGCTTCGCGCATGTCGTCCGCCGGTTCAAAAACCAGCAGGCCGCGCTTGGCGATATAGAATGTTTCCTCGCCGAACTGGCGCGTCAGCGCCTGATGGAACGGGTCCCCCTCCGTAATGGGAGTGAGGCCCGTCGCCATCTGGATCCGCCTGACCTGAATCTTGCTGAGCTTCATGGAGTCCTCGTCCCGTTTCATGCGCGGAAGCAGGACTATAACGGCGCCAAAACGCCGCTAAAGCTTCAAGTTCATGTCAGGACGGCGGACGCCGGAAGCCTCAAGCGGCTTCGGCGAGGTCCACCGTCGTCGTGGTCGCCTGCGGCTCGACAACCGCCAGCGCCTGCTGGCCGTCTTTTTCGGTCCACTGGGCGATCTGGATGGCGCGCGCCGGATCGTCGCCGGCGTCTTCGGCGTTGTCGTCCTTTTCAAAGACAAACAGGCCAGCCTCGGCCACGAAGAAGGTGTGGTCGCCGAAATGTTCTTTCAGCTGCGCAGCCACCGGCGCGTCTTCGGGGAACGGCTCCAGACCGATTGCGTCCTTGACCTTGTCCGCCTGGGCATCGGTGAGTTTCATGAGGAATTCCTTTTGAACGTGTATCGTCTTCAAGCTTCGCGAAGACCCCAGACGTGCATATCTGACCCGGCCTGACCACCGCCGCGCCCGAATTTCCTCATATGACGGGCCTTGCGCCTCCTCATTCCGCTTGACGGGGGCGCATGGCTCGGCCATCGACTCGGGACCATGAAACGCATCATTTTTCTGCTTCCGCTCCTCGCCGCCGCGCTGGCCGCCTGCTCGCCCGGCGGCGACGGCAAATCGCCCGTGGTTCTCACCCTGACCGGCCAACTGGCCGAGACCAATCGCGGCGCGGTCAGCCCGCGCGAGGACCTGTTCCTGAACTGGCTGGGCGCGGAGTCCGAACGGGTTTTTGAATTTACCGCCGCCGATCTCGCCGCCCTGCCGCAAACAACGGTCGCGGCCGATTATCCGGCCGGCGGGCCGGAGCATAGTTTTACCGGGCCGCGCCTGTCCGCGGTGCTGGAGGCCGCCGGGGCGCGCGGCGAAATCGTCACCGCCGTGGCGCTGGACGGCTATGGCGCGGACATCCCCCGCGCCCTGATCGACGAATATGACGTGATCCTGGCCACGCACCGCGACGGCGCGCCGCTGAAGCTGGGCGGTTTCGGCCCGGCGCAGGTGGTCTTTCCGCGCGCCGAGGCGCAGGCCCTGCGCGGCATGGACGACTCTCTGTGGGTCTGGGGCGTGGTGTGGATGGAGGCGGGCGACGAATAAGCGCATCCCGCCGCGTTGATGCTTCGCGCGGCCTCCGCTATTCCACGCCGCAACGGTTCAGGATTATTCCCGCGCGCCGCCGCGCCCCATGACGCGCGCCGCGCTCTAATCGACGCATACAAGGAGACATGAAAGATGGCCCGCAAGAAGCTTGCAATGATCGGCGCCGGCATGATCGGCGGCACCCTGGCGCACCTCGCCGGACTGAAGGAACTGGGCGACGTCGTCCTGTTCGACATCGCCGAAGGCATGCCGCAGGGCAAGGCGCTGGACCTGGCCGAATCCGCGCCCGTAGAGGGTTTCGATTCCCGCCTGAAGGGCGCGCAGGATTATGAAGCCATTGCGGGCGCCGATGTCTGCATCGTCACCGCCGGCTCCCCCCGCAAGCCGGGCATGAGCCGCGACGACCTTCTGGAAATCAATCTGAAGGTGATGAAGTCGGTCGGCGAGGGCATCAAGAAGCACGCCCCGAACGCCTTCGTGATCTGCATCACCAACCCACTGGACGCCATGGTCTGGGCGCTGCGCGAATTCTCCGGCCTGCCGGCGGAGAAAGTCGTCGGCATGGCCGGCATGCTGGATTCCGCCCGCTTCCGCCATTTCCTGGCCGAGGAGTTCGAGGTTTCGGTCGAGGACGTCACCGCCTTCGTGATGGGCGGCCACGGCGACACCATGGTGCCGCTGCCGCGCTATTCCACGGTCGCCGGCATCCCGGTGCCGGACCTGATCGAGATGGGCTGGACCACGCAGGACAAGCTCGATGCAATCGTCGACCGCACCCGCAAGGGCGGCGGCGAGATCGTCCAGCTTCTAGGCAATGGCTCGGCCTATTACGCCCCGGCCAGCTCCGCCATCGCCATGGCCGAGGCCTATCTGAAGGACAAGAAGTCCGTCATGCCCTGCGCGGCCAATCTGACCGGCCAGTACGGGCTGAACGACCTCTATGTCGGCGTGCCGATCATCATCGGCGAAGGCGGCGTGGAGAAGATCGTCGAGATCAATCTCAATGACGAGGAAAAAGCCGGCTTCAACCATTCCGTCGACGCGGTGAAAGAACTGGTCGAGGCCTGCAAGAAGATCGACACCAGCCTGGCGTAAGCCTTTCAGGCGCAAGACATTGAAAAGCCCGGCCCTCACGGCCGGGCTTTTTTCTTGTCCGGATCGCTGGCGCGGTCTGTGACTAGTCCTCTGTACGCCCGCCGCCTTCCCGGTCGCGGTCATAGCGGTTCTTGAGCGGAAACGGCGGCAGCCAGGATTCCCGGCGCACGGTCCACAGCTCATAGGTGGGCGTCAGCTGGTCCGGCGCGTCCAGCGATCCAAGATTTACTTCCACCTCGTCATCGCTGCGGCCAAACACGGTCGACCCGCAGCGCGGGCAGAAGCGCCGCCCCTTGTACTCGCCCGTCTCGCCCTCGATGGTCACCGCGTCCCGGTGGAATATCGCGGAGGCGTGAAACAGCGCCCCGTGAAGCTTGCGGCAATCAAGACAGTGGCAAAGCCCGACGCGGTAGGGCCGCCCTGTCGCCACGAACCGCACATCGCCGCACAGGCAGCCGCCGGTGTATCGCTCCATGTTTCATCTCCCTTCAGGTCGATGAGCGGCGAAGCATGTCTAGCCTTCCGGCGAATCCACAAATGTCACCATGGTCTCGCCATCCACGACCAGACCGGCCAGCTCCGCGGCGTCCCAGTTGGTCAGGCGCACGCAGCCATGGGAGAACTCCTTGTCCACCTTGGCCGGATCCGCCGTGCCGTGGATGCCGTAAGTGTCCTTCTCGAGATCGATCCAGGTGCCGCCGACGGGGCCGTTCGGTCCGGCGGGCAGGATCAGGATTTCGTCAGGCCCGGCGTCGAAATTGACCTCCGGATTATAAGTGTAGGTCGGGGCGGGGGCGATGGCCGTGACCTTCATCTCTCCGGACGGCGACGGCGTATCGCTTGATCCGATCGTGGCCGGATATGCCGCCAGAAGCGTCCCGCTGGAATCATAGGCGCGCACCGCGCCCATGGCCTTGTCGGCCTCGATCCGCGCCACCTTGCCGGTTTCCAGATTGGCTCCGGCGTCGGCGACGACAATGGTCTCGCCCGCCGCGAACTCCGCTTCGGGGTTCAGTTCCAGAAGCAGGTCCTCGTCCATGTGGAACCGTTCGGCCAGCGCCTCGCTGACGCGCTCATAGGTCAGGGCGTCCATTTCGGCCATGGCGCGGTAATCGTCCTCCGGCACCTCGTGAAACGGTCCGGCGACCTCTTCTTCGGACAGCGTATACTCCCGCAGAACATCATCCTGCCCGCCTCCGGTCAGCGCCGCCCAGGTCGCCGCGTCCAGCTTTCCGGTGGCCTCCAGCCCTTTGGCTTTCTGGAAACGCTCCACCGCCTTGCTGGTATTCTCGCCGTGGCGTCCGTCGATCACGCCCGGCGACATATGCGCCCGGTCCATCAGAACCTGCGCCTTCAGCACGACGGGAGATATGTCGGCCTCGTCGGCCGCTTCGCCGCCGAACGCCGCCGTGTTCACCGTCTCCATGGCCAGCGCCGTCTCGGTCACGGCCGACGTTGCGCCGCCCTCGCCGGTTTGCGCGGACAGGGCGGGCGCGGCGGCGAGGGTCAGCGTGGTGGCGGCGAGCAGGATGGATCGGGTCATGGAAAAGGCCTTGCGGTTGTGAACTCTCGGCCAAATCAACTCGCAAGCGGCCCAATGGCTCCGCGCTCACTGCACATGACGCGGCCATCACAAGCGCGTCAGCCCCTCTCGCCCCGCCGGGGCGCATGGGCTACCCGCTATGGAACGGACGCCAAGGGAGACTCTCCGCCATGATCAGAATTATTTCCGCTGTTATCGCCATGCTGTTCCTGACCGCCGCGACCGCCTCGGCGCAGGATTTCCCCGAAGACCTCGGCCCGGAAATCGGCGCGCAACTGCCGCACGCCCTGGATCTGGAAGACCAGAGCGGCGCGGTCCGCGATCTTGAGGGACTGTCCGGCGAGAACGGGCTGGTTCTTCTGTTCAACCGTTCGCTGGACTGGTGCCCCTACTGCCAGAACCAGACGATCACGATCAATGAATCGGCCAGCGATATCCGCGCCCGCGGCTATGAAATCGCGGTCGTCACCTATGATCCGGTGGAAACCCTCGCCCTGTTCGCCGAGCGCCGCGATATCGACATCGCGCTGCTGTCGGACCCCGACTCGGCGGCCATCGACGCCTTCGGTCTGCGCAATGAAAATTATGCCGACAATCCGAAGGTCTACGGCGTGCCGCACCCGGTCGTCTTCGTGGTCAGCCCGGACGGCGAGATTCAGGCGAAGCTCTATGAGGAAAGCTACAAGGACCGCCCCGCAATCGAGGCCATTCTGGACGAGATCGACGCGCTGGGATAATCACCGCGGCCCGCTTTTCACTGGAAGGGCCGCCCCGTGACCGACATTTCCGCGATCCGCATCGAGACCCCGCGCCTGATCCTGCGCCCGCCGCAGGAGAACGATTTCGACGCCTGGGCCGATTTCATGGCTGACGAGGAGGCCGCGCGCTTCATCGGCGGCGCGCAGGCGCGCGGCGCGGCCTGGCGCGGCTTCGCCACCATGGCCGGCTCCTGGCTGCTGAAGGGGTTCGGCATGTTCTCCGTCATCGAGAAAGAGACCGGGAACTGGGTCGGCCGCCTCGGCCCCTGGATGCCGGACGGCTGGCCGGGAACGGAAATCGGCTGGGGCCTGTCCCGCGCCGCGCACGGCAGGGGCTACGCCACCGAAGGGTCGGCCGCCGCCATCGACTGGGCGTTCGATACGCTGGGCTGGGACGAGGTCATCCATGTCATCGACCCGGACAACACGCCCTCCATCGTACTGGCCGAACGTCTGGGCTCGTCCCATCGCGGCCCCTGCACGCTGCCTGCGCCGCTAGAGGATTTCCCGGTTCACATCTGGGCCCAGACGCGCGCAGAATGGGCGGAGAACCGCAAGCGGTTCATCACTTAGGGGCAGACGGAACGAAGACCGGAAAGGCGCGCGACCATGATCCTCAGCTGGCTGATTTCCACACTGGCGCTGGCCGTCGGGGCCTATGTCATTCCGGGCGTTCACGCCGAGAACCTGCTGGCGGTTGCAATCACCGCCATCATCCTCGGCCTGGTCAATGCGGTGGTGAAACCGGTCCTGTTCCTGCTGACCCTGCCGATCACCATTGTGACGCTGGGCCTGTTCCTGCTGGTGCTGAACGCGCTGATGATCTGGCTGGCCGCCGCCGTGGTGCCGGGTTTCGCGATTTCCGGCTTCTGGGCGGCCTTTTTCCTGGCCCTGCTGGTCAGCATCATCAACGCCGTTCTGGGCGGCGGAAAGGAAACGCGGGCGAAAGCGGACTAGAGCCAGCCGGCATCGCGTAATTTCGGAAGGTTTGCGCGGCTGACCGGGGCCTCGGCCCCGTCCTTCAGACGCACCGCCGCGCGCCCGCCGGCCTGTTTCGTCACCGCGTCCACCCCGGCCTCCGCCACCCACCAGGACCGGTGTGTCTGCAAGCCGGAAACGCCTTCCAGCTCGGCCATCGCATCGGACAGGCGCATCAGGACCAGCTCCTCCCCCAGATCCGTCTTCACACGCAGATAATGATCCTCGGACGCCACGGCCCACAGCGTCCCGGTCCGCAGCTTCGGTTTCAGCCGCTGCATGAATCGCGCGCCGGACGCCCGGGGCGGGGCGGCCCGCGCAGCCTCTTCCGCCGCCGCCTTGCGGTTCATCAGCACGCCCAGCGCCGTCATCGCCGCCGAGATTACCCAGACCAGGAAATAAAACAGCGGCACGTCCATCCAGCGCACGGCGCCGCCGCTCAGAAGCTGCACTCCGATGACCGTCGCGGTGACGGGGACAGAAACCGCCAGCGAGATCAGCAGCCAGTGCACGGCGGGATGCGTCCCCTCCGGCAGAGCCTTCACCACGCCCCAGGCGATCGTCTCTCCGCTGGCCAGCCCGACCGCGATCAGTCCGCACCAGTAGAGCGCCCGCCCGATCACAGGAATCTGCCCGGTCTCGTAGGGCGCCAGCACCGTCAGCAACCCTCCGGCCGCCAGCACGATCAGGATCCGTGTCAGCCATTGCCTGCGCGTTCCCAGCACGCCGTGCCCCCGTTTCCGTTCACGCTTCGCGAACGGAGCTTAGACGCGCTTGGCGAAACACGCGACCGGGTTCGCGAACTTCGCCTGGCGTGCGCTCCGGCGCCCCGTCATGGCTGATCCGTCCGTGGCCCCGCCGCGCATGAAAACGGAAACTTCTGTCATGAATCTCGACCTCTTCCTCGCCGCGCCGCTGGTGATACAGATCCACGCCCTCGCCGCCTTCGCCGCGCTGGGCAGCGCCGCCTGGATGCTGGCCGCGCCCAAGGGCACTTTCTCTCACCGCACGTTTGGCCGGGCTTTCATCGTGATGATGGCAACGGTCGCGGTCACCGCCATCTTCATCCGGCAAATCAATGACGGCGCGTTCAGCTTCATCCACGTTTTCGTGCCCTTGACGGCCTTCGGTATTTTCGGCGGCTTGCGTGCGATCCGCTTCAAGAAGGACGTGAAAGCCCACCGCAACGCCATGTTCGGACTGGTATTCGGCGCGTTGACGGTTCCCGGCCTGTTCGCCTTCATGCCGGGGC
The DNA here is from genome assembly GCF_013911995.1 of Euryhalocaulis sp. Taxonomy (NCBI): domain Bacteria; kingdom Pseudomonadati; phylum Pseudomonadota; class Alphaproteobacteria; order Maricaulales; family Maricaulaceae; genus Euryhalocaulis; species Euryhalocaulis sp. The sequence continues at coordinate 15,203 of NZ_JACESD010000044.1, read as the reverse complement.
GGTTATTGCATCAGGTCGTTTTCGGCGGATGAGGACTGGATAAATCGCAAATTTCCTGACACCAGAGGCTGATCCGGCGCGCAAATCCCGTTAGAAGGGCGCCCGTTCCATAGGCCCCCTTGCGCGTGAGGCGTAATGCGCCACGTCCGTGACCTGACTTCGCTGATCCTGGCGATGACGCTGCTGCAACTGGCGGCGGGCGTGATGGGCGTGCTGTTGCCGCTCAGTCTCGACAATGCCGGGGCCAGCGAAACCGCGATCGGCCTCACCGCCACCGCCTATGCTGTCGGCTTCCTGGCCGGCGGCATCTATGCCCCCTCCATGATGGCCCGTATGGGCGCGATCCGCGCCTATGCCGCGTTCGCCGCCGCCGCGGCGGCCATCACGCTGGCGCTCTACTGGCGCATCGACGCGTGGAGCTGGGCGGTGCTGCGCGCCCTACTGGGTTTTTGCTTCGTCGGCCTGTTCACCGTGGCCGAGAGCTGGATGTCGGTGGCCACGCCCGCGCACAGCCGCGGATCGGTCCTTGGCGTTTATCACGTGGTCACGAAAGTGGCGCTGCTGGGCGGGCCGTTCCTGATCCTTGGCGTTGCGCCATTATCGGCCGGGCCGTTCATGCTGACGGCCGGAATTGTCGCCATCGCCATGATCCCGCTGTGCTGGACGCGGCAGATCGAACCGGCCCCGCCCACACCCGAACCCTTCCCGCTGACCCGGCTGTGGCGGCTGGCGCCCGGCGCGGTCATCGCCTGTTTCGCCGCCGGGGTGCTGAACGCCGGCCTGATCGCCCTGCTGCCAATCTATGCCGCCGAACTGCCCGGGGAGGCCGTGACCACCGCCGCCGTTCTGCAGGCCGCGGCCTGGATCGGCGGCATCGTGATCCAGTGGCCGGCGGGGCGGATCTCCGACATTATCGACCGCCGCCTGGTCATCGCCGCGCTGGCCGCGATCAGCGCGCTGGGCGTCGGCGTTCTGGCCGCTTTCGGCACGGCCGCCCCGTTCTGGCTGGCCTTTGCCGCGCTCGGCGCCTGGGGCGCGGGCTCGCTCAGCTTCTATGGCGTCGCCGTGGCGCACGCCACCGACCATATCGAGGCAAAGAACATCTCCAAGGCGATTGCCGGCCTGCTGATCGTCTACGGCATCGGCGCGATTGTCGGCCCCTCGTTCTATGGCGGGGCGATGCAGGCCTTCGGCGCGCGCGGCCTGTTCGTTCTGGCCACAGCCGGCGGCGCCCTGCTGGCGGTGACCATGCTGCTGCGGACCCGGATCATCCCGGCGGTCGACCGCGAGGACAAGGAAGAGTTCGCCTTTGCGCCGGGTTCGGGCAGCCCCGCGATCAGCGAGGCGCACCCCGCCGCCGAAACGGCGGAGCAGGCATGACGAATCGCCTTGTTGCCACAAAGGCTCAAGGGTTTATAACCGGAATCGAAATTCTCCCTTCCATAGCGACCTGTTTTTGCGAATGAATATTCACGAACATCAAGCCAAGGCCCTGCTGCGCAGCTTCGGCGCGCCCGTGGCCGAGGGCTTTCCCGCCTACACCGTCGACGAAGCCGTCGGCGCCGCCAAGAAGCTTCCCGGCCCGCTCTATGTGGTGAAATCCCAGATCCACGCCGGCGGCCGCGGCAAGGGCAAGTTCAAGGAACTGCCCGCCGACGCGAAAGGCGGCGTTCGCCTGGCCTTCTCCATCGACGAAGTGGAAAAGCACGCCGGCGAAATGCTCGGCAACACGCTGGTCACCGCCCAGACCGGCGATGACGGAAAACAGGTCAACCGCCTCTATATCGAGGATGGCGCGGACATCTCCCGCGAACTGTATCTGTCCATGCTGATCGACCGGTCGACCTCCAAGGTCGCCTTTGTCGTCTCCACCGAGGGCGGCATGGATATCGAGCAGGTGGCCGAGGAAACCCCGGACAAGATCCTGACCCTGCCCATCGATCCGGATGCCGGCGTGACCAAGGACGACGCCGGGAAGCTGGCCGACGCGCTGAAGCTGGACGGCGAGGCGCGCGGCGACATGCTGAAACTGGCGCCGGTCCTCTATAAGGCGTTCACCGAGAAGGACATGAGCCTTCTGGAGATCAACCCGCTGATCGTCATGGAAAACGGCGCGCTGCGCGTGCTGGACGCCAAGGTCAGCTTCGACGGCAACGCCCTGTTCCGCCATCCCGACATCGCCGAGCTGCGCGACAAGTCCGAAGAGGACGAAAAAGAGATCGAGGCCTCCAAGCACGATCTGGCCTATGTCGCGCTGGACGGAAATATCGGCTGCATGGTGAACGGCGCCGGGCTGGCCATGGCGACCATGGACATCATCAAGCTCTATGGCGCGGAGCCGGCCAACTTCCTGGACGTTGGCGGCGGCGCCAACAAGGAAAAGGTCACGGCGGCCTTCAAGATCATCACCGCCGACCCGAATGTCGAAGGCATTCTGGTCAATATCTTCGGCGGCATCATGAAATGCGACGTCATCGCCGAAGGCGTGATCGCCGCGGTCAAGGATGTCGGGCTGAAGGTTCCGCTGGTCGTGCGCCTTGAGGGCACGAACGTGGAAAAAGGTAAGAAAATCATCGACGAAAGCGGCCTGAACGTGATTTCGGCCAATGATCTGGACGACGCCGCCCAGAAAATCGTCAAAGCGGTTCAGGAGGCGTCCTAATGTCCATCATGGTCGACAAGAACACCAAGGTGATCTGCCAGGGCCTTACCGGCTCCACCGGCACCTTCCACACCGAACAGGCCATTGCCTACGGCACCAAGATGACCGCCGGCGTGACGCCGGGCAAAGGCGGCGAGACGTGGGAATCCTCCCTCGACGGCGCCAAGCTGCCGGTCTTCGACTCCGTCGCCGAAGCGCGTGACAAGGTCGGGGCCGACGCCTCGGTCATCTATGTCCCGCCGAAATTCGCGGCCGCCGCGATTATCGAGGCGATCGATGCGGAAATTCCGCTGATCATCACCATCACGGAAGGGATTCCCGTGCTGGACATGGTCAAGGTTCACGCCCGCCTGCAGAACTCCAAGTCCCGTCTGGTCGGCCCGAACTGCCCGGGCGTCATCACGCCGGACGAGTGCAAGATCGGCATCATGCCGGGTCACATCCACAAGCGCGGCTCGGTGGGCGTTGTCTCCCGCTCCGGCACGCTGACCTATGAGGCCGTGCACCAGACCACGAATGTGGGGCTGGGCCAGTCCTCCTGCGTCGGCATTGGCGGCGATCCGGTGAAAGGCACCGAGTTTATCGACGTGCTGGAGAAATTCCTGGCCGATGACGAGACCGAGTCGATCATCATGATCGGCGAGATCGGCGGCACGGCTGAGGAAGAGGCCGCGGAATTCCTGAAATCCAGCAAGGTGAAGAAGCCGACCGTCGGCTTCATCGCCGGGCGCACCGCCCCGAAGGGCCGCACGATGGGCCATGCCGGCGCCATTGTTTCCGGCGGCAAGGGCGACGCGGACTCCAAGATCGAGGCCATGCAATCCGCCGGAATCACGGTGGCGGATTCGCCCGCGCGCCTCGGCACAACCATGGCTGAGGTTTTGAAAGGCTGAAACCGCCCTATATGGGAAAAGTGAAACCTCATTCACGACCGCAAAGGGTCTAGATTCCAATGGCCGATAAGGGTCGCCAGGCGCTGAACGAAGCGCTGCTAGAGACCGGGTTCCTGGACGGCGCCAACGCCGCCTATATCGAGCGGCTTTACGCCAAATACGCAGACAATCCCGCCAGCGTCGATCCCAGCTGGCGGGATTATTTCGCCTCTCTGGGGGAGCCGGAAGGCGAACCCGGCGGCGCCGCCGAAGGCCCCTACTGGAAACGCCAGGACTGGCCGCCGAAATCCAATGGCGAAATGGTCGCCCTGTTCGACGGCGACTGGGGCGAGGCGAAGACCCGGCTCGAGCAAAAGATCGCCGAGCGCAGCCCGGCCGGCATTTCGGCGGAGGATATCCGCAAGGCGACGCAGGATTCCATCCGCGCCCTGATGATGATCCGCGCCTACCGGATCCGCGGCCACCTGGCCGCCGATCTGGACCCGCTGGGCATCGAGGATTTCGGCCCGCAGCCGGAGCTGGACCCGGAAACCTACGGCTTCGGCCCGCAGGACATGGACCGGGACATCTTCATCGACGACGTGCTGGGGCTGGAAACGGCGACCATCGCGGAAATCGTCGACATCCTGAAGCGCACCTATTGCGGCACGTTCGCCGTGGAGTTCATGCACATCTCCAATCCGGAGGAAAAATCATGGCTTCAGGAGCGCATTGAAGGGCCCGACAAGGAAATCAGCTTCACGGACATGGGCCGTGAGGCGATCCTTAAAAAACTGATCGAGACCGAGAGTTTCGAGCGATTCCTGCACCGCCGCTATCCCGGCACCAAGCGGTTCGGCATCGATGGCGGCGAATCGATCGTCCCGGCGCTGGAACAGGTGATCAAGCGCGGCGGCGCGCTGGGCATTGACGAGATCGTCATCGGCATGCCGCACCGCGGCCGCCTGAACGTGCTGGGCGCGGTGATGGGCAAGCCCTATCACAAGATTTTCCACGAGTTTCAGGGCGGTTCGACCTTCGGCGCCGACGATTACGGCTCCGGCGACGTGAAATACCATCTCGGCTCGTCCTCGGACCGGGAATTTGACGGCAATACGGTGCATCTGTCGCTAACCGCCAACCCCTCCCATCTTGAGGCGGTGAACCCGGTGGTGATCGGCAAGGCGCGCGCCAAGCAGGCGCAGGACCAGATCGAGGATCCGTCCGCGCCGCGCACCAATGTCCTGCCGTTGCTGCTGCACGGCGACGCGGCCTTTGCCGGTCAGGGCGTGGTTGCGGAATGTTTCGGCATGTCGGGCCTGTCCGGCCACCGCACGGGCGGCACCATCCATTTCGTCGTGAACAACCAGATCGGCTTCACGACCTCCCCGCGCTTCTCCCGCTCCTCGCCCTACCCGACGGACGTCGCGAAGATGGTCGAGGCGCCGATTTTCCATGTGAACGGCGACGATCCGGAAGCGGTCGTGTTCGCGGCCAAGGTCGCCACCGAATACCGCCAGCGTTTCGCCAAGGACGTGGTGGTGGACATGTTCTGCTACCGCCGCTTCGGCCATAACGAAGGCGACGACCCGACCTTCACCCAGCCGCACATGTACGACATCATCTCCGAGCACAAGACGGTGCGCGAGACCTATGCCCGCAGCCTGATCGACGACGGTCTGGTGGACGAGGCAGAGGCCGATGGCTGGACCGAGGAATTCGACAAATTCCTGGATGACGAGTTCGAAGCCGGCAAGGACTACCGCACCAATCAGGCGGACTGGCTGGACGGCCGCTGGTCGGGACTGGGCCTGCCCGAGGGCGACGAGCGCCGCGGCGACACCGCCGTGGATCTGGACCGCCTGAAAGCGCTGGGCGAGAAGATCACCACGATTCCGGACGGAATCAATATTCACAAAACCCTGAAACGGGTGATCGGCAACCGCGCCAAAGCCATTGAGGCCGGCGAGGGGCTGGACTGGGCCACCGCCGAGCATCTGGCCTACGCCTCGCTTCTGGACGAGGGCTTCCCTGTGCGCCTGTCGGGGCAGGATTCGGCGCGCGGCACCTTCTCCCAGCGTCACTCGCACGTCATCGATCAGGAGACCGAAGAGGTCTACACCCCGCTCAACAATCTCTCCGACAGTCAGGCGAAATACGAAGTCATCGACTCCATGCTGTCCGAAGAGGCGGTGCTGGGCTTCGAATACGGCTATTCGCTCGCCGCCCCGAACACGCTGGTGGCGTGGGAGGCGCAGTTCGGCGATTTCTGCAACGGCGCGCAGGTCTATTTCGACCAGTTCCTGTCATCCGGCGAGCGCAAATGGCTGCGCATGTCGGGTTTGATCTGCCTGCTGCCGCACGGCTATGAGGGCCAGGGCCCGGAGCACTCCTCCGCCCGGCTGGAGCGCTTTTTGCAGATGTGCGCCGAGGACAACTGGCAGGTCGCCAATTGCTCCACGCCGGCGAACTATTTCCACATCCTGCGGCGCCAGATTCACCGCAATTTCCGCAAGCCGCTGATCCTGATGACGCCCAAGTCGCTGCTGCGCCACAAGCGCGCGACTTCGCGGCTGGAAGAGCTGGCGTCCGGTTCTTCCTTCCACCGCGTCCTGTGGGACGATGCGGAGACCGAGGCCGGCCACACAGAGATCAAGCTGAAGCCCGACGGCGACATCAAGCGCGTCGTCATCTGCTCGGGCAAGGTCTATTACGACCTGCTGGAAGCCCGCGAGAAGCAGGGCATCGACGACATCTACCTGCTGCGCGTCGAGCAATTCTATCCCTTCCCGGCCAAGTCCCTGATGGTGGAGCTGAAACGCTTCCCCGAGGCCGACGTGATCTGGTGCCAGGAAGAACCCAAGAATATGGGCGGCTGGACCTTCATGGAGCCGAACATCGAATGGGTGCTGCGCAAGATCGGCGCGGCCACGATGCGTCCGCGCTATGTCGGCCGCCCCGCTTCCGCCTCCACGGCCACCGGCCTGATGTCCAAACACCAGAAAGAACTGGAAGCCTTCCTCGAAGAGGCTTTGACGCTGTAAGGCAGCGCGCGAAAGGTTTGATGAGAGAACAATGAGCAAGATTGAAGTCCCCCAGCTCGGCGAATCCGTCACTGAGGCCACGGTCGGCAAATGGCTGAAATCCAAAGGCGACGCGGTCAAGAAGGATGAGGCTCTCGTCGAGCTGGAGACCGACAAGGTCGCCGTCGAGGTCTATGCTCAGGCTGACGGCGTGCTCAGCAGCATCGCTGTCGAGGAAGGCGAGACCGTCGAGGTCGGCGCCCTGCTCGGCGAGATCGAGGATGGCGGCGAAGCCTCCGCCGACGATTACGACGCGGACGAGGACGCCGCCCCGGCGGAAGATGATTCCGCTGACGAGGATGAAGACGACAGCGGCGATGACGACGCCGAAGACGATGCGTCCGGCGATGACGACGGCGACGGCGACGGCGAGATCGTCGAGGTCGAGATTCCCCAAATGGGCGAATCCGTTGCGGAAGGCGAGATCGGCGACTGGCTGGTCGGCGTCGGCGACTCCGTGAAGGTCGACGACCCGCTGGTCGAGGTCGAGACCGACAAGGCCGCCGTCGAGGTTCCCTCGCCCGTCGACGGGGTGATCGAGGAACAGGTCGTTTCGTCCGGCGATGCGGTCGAGGTCGGCTCGGTCATCGCCAAGATCCGCAAGGGCGCGTCCGGCGGCGCCAAGAAGGCCAAAAAGGGCAAGGACGACAAGTCCGCCAAGAAGGACAAGAAAGCCGAGAAAAAGCCCGAGGAGAAAAAGGACAGCGGCAAGGCCATGCCCGCCGCCCAGCGCGTCATCTCCGAACACGGCCTGGACCCGTCCAAGATCGAGGGCACGGGCAAGGGCGGCCGCATCACCAAGTCGGACGCCATGGCCGCCATCGAATCCGCCGATGCGCAACGCAGCGAGGAAAAGGCCGAAAAGGCGAAAGCCAAGCCCGCCCCGCGCGACCTGAAGGACCGCGAGGAGCGCGTTCCCATGACGCGCCTGCGCCGCACCATCGCCAAGCGCCTGAAGGCCGCGCAGGACAACGCCGCCATGCTGACCACGTTCAACGACGTGGACATGAGCGCGGTGATGAACATGCGCAGCCAGTACAAGGACCTGTTCGAGAAGAAGCACGGCGTGCGGCTGGGCTTCATGAGCGTCTTCATCAAGGCCTGCGTCCACGCCCTGAAGGAGATCCCGGCCGTCAACGCCGAGATCGACGGCGACGACATCATCTACAAGAACTATTACGACCTCGGCGTCGCCGTCGGCACGCCCACGGGCCTGGTGGTTCCGGTTGTGCGCGATTGCGACTCCAAGTCGATGGCGGAGATCGAGAAGACTATCAATGATCTGGGCGCCCGCGCCCGGGATAACGAGCTGAAGCTGGACGAGCTTCAGGGCGGCACCTTCACCCTGTCCAATGGCGGGGTCTATGGCTCGCTGCTCTCCACGCCCATCCTCAACCCGCCGCAATCGGGCATTCTGGGCATGCACCGCATCGACCAGCGCCCGGTCGCCATGGACGGCAAGGTGGAAATCCGCCCGATGATGTATCTGGCGCTCAGCTATGATCACCGCATCGTCGACGGCAAGGAAGCGGTGACCTTCCTGGTCCGGGTCAAGGAACAGCTGGAAGATCCCGAACGCCTCCTGCTGGACCTCTAGGGGCTCACGCACTTGATGATCCTGTGGCAAGCCATCGTCGCGCTCTGCGGCGTCTGGCTTGTCGCGGTCGCCGGCCTGATGGCGTTCCGGCCCGAGCGGGCGCGGGACTATCTCGCCGCCGCCGGCTCCACCGATTTCATCAATATCGCCGAACACGCCCTGCGCATGCTGGCGGGCGTTTCCTTCTACCTGGCCGCCCCCGTTTCGCGTTTCCCGCTGGGGTTCGAGGTTTTCGGCGCCTTTGTGGTCGCCACCTCGGCCATCATCCTGATGATCCCGCGCCGCTGGCATCACGGCTACGCCCTGTTCTGGGCGAAGCGCCTGTCACTCCGGACAATCCGCCTCCTGGCGCCGCTCTCCGCCGCCGCGGGCCTGTTCGTGCTCTACGCGATTATTTGAAATTAAGGAAAAATTCTGCAGCGACTCAGTTAGAATATAGATCTAAAAGACAAACTATTTGTCACTGTCTTATAAGCGCTTATTCTCGTCACAGGGGAGGACCAGCATGATCTATCCACATCGCGTTGTTGTCAGCGTACTGTGTGCAGCCATCGGAAGCGCACTCTTATTATCAGCCTGTTCGTCAACACAATCTATGGCGAATTTGTCTGAAACTGGTGCCGGAATCATGTTCCCAGTTGATGAGCAAACTGCTGACCAGATTTTGGCGTCCGCGATGTCGAGGCAATTCTCTGGCAGCCCTATTTCCCGAGTTACTCTTCCAAACCCCGGCTACCAGACAACTATTAGGTTTCTACTAGATAGTCACACGGTAGTTGCTTACATGATACCGGTCAGTAGCCTGAGCACAGAGGGCGAGATGATTGAAGGGTTTTATTTCGAAGTTTCAAACTCTGGCACCATGCCTATTTCTGGCGGGAACAATGCTGATCAGCTTTATGATCTGATTATCGAGTATGCGGAACGTGAAGCTGATCCCCTGCCGATCACTCGCTGAGAAATTCAGACTCAAGATTTTCCAAAAAGTAATCCCGTAACCGGGCCGTCATGTTTATAATCTCCTCCAATCGGACACGATTGGGGAGGAAACAACATGTCCAATACTGATGGTAACAATGCCGGCGGCGGCAACGCGCCGGAGGCTCAAAGCTCTGACGCCACGGCTTCCGCGCCCAAACCCGCGCCGGAACAGCCCGCGCCGCAGGCCGCGCCCGCCGAACCGGACGCCGGAGGCGTGAAAACGCCCTGGCATCTCTGGGTGATCGGCATCGTCACGCTGCTCTGGAACGCCATCGGGGCGTTCGATTTCACCGCCACCCAGATGCGGCTGGATTCCTATATGAGCCAGTTCACCCAGGAACAGCTGGATTATTTCTACAGCTTCCCGGCCTGGACCATTATCTCCTGGGGCGTGGCCGTCTGGGCGGCGCTGCTGGGCTCGCTGGCCCTGCTGCTTCGTATGGGCTGGGCGGTCCAGCTGTTTGGCCTGTCCATCCTCGGCATCATCGTCACGGCCATCTACACGATCGGCATTTCGCCGATGGCGATGAATACCGGCCAGTGGATCTTCACCGTGCTGATCTGGGCCGTCGCCATCTTCCTGTTCTTCTACGCCCGCGCCATGAAGGCGAACGGCGTTCTGAAGTAACCGGGATTACAATCGCCTGAAGAAAGCCCGGTTCGCCAAGCGGACCGGGCTTTTTCTCTGCTCAACCGAACTTGCGGCCCAGCCAGTCGGTCATCAGGGCGTTCAGGCGGTCCGGCGCTTCCCACATCGTCCAGTGGCCGACGCCCTCCAGCACATGCAGTTCCAGATCCTCGATCCGCTCGTCCATGCCCTCGGTCAGCAGGGGCGGCAGGAACCAGTCGCGGTCGGCGGCCACCATCAGGCAGGGCGTTTCCTTGATGTCGTGATTATAGCCGCGCATCAGCCGCCAGTTGGCGCTCATGTTGCGGTAATAATTGATGCCGCCGCCAAAGCCGGACTTGCGGTAAGCCTCGGCATAGACGTGCCGGTCCTCCGGCCCGATCACGATGTCGTCCTCGACCCGGCCAGTGAACTCCCGGAACCGGTTGAACAAATGGGTCACTTCCGCCGGGGGCAGGCCGTCGATGGACTGTTTGGGCGGGGCGCCGAACACGAATTCGAAGAAGCGGTCCTCCTGCCCCTTGAAGCGCGCCTCCACGCCAGGCTCCTGAAAGCGGACGATATAGTGATCGTCGCCATAGACCTGCCGCAGCAGTTCCACCTGGTCGATCTCGGTCGGCGGGATTTGCGGCGTATTCACGCCGAGCACGCCCGCCACCCGCTCCGGCGCCAGCAGCGCGGCGGGCCAGACGATCAGCCCGCCCCAGTCATGCCCGCACCACGCCGCCTGATCCAGATCCAGCGCATCCAGAAGCCCGGTCATGTCCGCGACCAGCGTTTCCATGCCATAGGCTTCCACGTCCCGCGGCGCGTCGGAGCCGCCAAACCCGCGCATGTTCGGCGCAATCGCGCGGAATCCGGCCGCCGCCAGCGCCGGCATCACCTTCTTCCAGCTATAGGCCAGCTCCGGCCAGCCATGCAGCAGCAAGACGGGGAATCCGTCCTCCGGCCCCGCCTCATGCACCTGCAGGGTGACGCCATTGGTCTCGATCGGTCTGGGTTCGGGAAAGGTCATGCCGGCCAGATTGACCGCCCGCCGCGGCGCGTTCAATCGCAAATCGGTGAATCTTTCGATTTGACGCGTCCGATCGCGGCCTAGTTCACTAGGCGTCATGGATAGTTTTCGCGCGCGTCTCTGGGAAATCATCGACCCCGAAGAAGGGGAGATGAGCTGGTTCAACTGGCTGATCGTGATCCTGATCTTCGCCAGCCTCGTCATGCTGGCGCTGGAGACCGAAACCAGCCTGCGTGACGGCTTTCGCGGACTGCTGCTCAGCGTCAATTTCCTGATCCTGCTGGTTTTCGCAGGGGAGTTCGCGCTGCGGCTCTGGGCGGCGGGCGTGGATGAGCGATGGCGCGGCGTGAAGGGGCATATCGACTATGTCGCCCGGCCGCACGTCATCGCCGATTTCCTGGCCTTCGGGCCGGAACTTTCCGTCATCCTGTTCTTCCCGAATCTGGCCGAACAGCTGATGTTCCTGCGCGCGCTGCGCCTGTTGCGTCTGCTGCGGCTGGCCAGCTTCTTCCCGGTCTTCCGCCGCATCGGCCGCGCGCTGGCGGACGCCGCGCCGCAGCTGGGCGCGGCGGCGATGATCGCCTTCGGGGCGATCTTCATTTCCGCCTGCATCCTTTATTTCGCGGAATCGAAAATCCAGCCGGAAGCCTTTGGCTCCATTCCGCGCGCCCTCTGGTGGGCGGTCGCGACCCTGACCACGGTGGGCTATGGCGACGTCTATCCCGTCACCCTGTTCGGACGCGTGGCCGCGGGCATGGCGGCGGTCACCGGCGTCGGGCTGGTCGCCCTGCCGGCCGGCATACTCGCCACCACGTTCGACCGCGAATTCTCGCGTCCGCCGCCGGATTCACCGGACCCTGACCATGACGAGGATGAGGACGAAGCGTCAGCCGCGCCCTAGAACGGATTGATGCGCTTTTCGGGCGAAATCACCAGATAGCCGACATTGGCGCCCAGACGCAGCCCGGCGCCGGAGCGGATCGGGGCCAGCGTCACGCCGTCGGCGGACATGTATTTCACGCTCATCCCGCCAACCAGATAGGCCGAGCCCTCAACGCCCGGATAGCGGCGATAGATATAGTTCGGGTCCGGCGGCAGATTATAGACAAGGATGAAGACACGGCTGGCGTCGCCGCCGAGGTCAAAGCCCAGGGACGGCCCCTGCCAGTAGACTTCCTGCGCGCCGCCGGTTTTCAGCGTCAGATAGCCCTGGCCATAGCGCAGGCCCACGCCAATGGCGCCGGAGGCCTCCTGCCCGGCGATATAGCCGACCGGGCGGCCCTGATCGGCAAAGATGCGCTCCACGGTCGTGGCCGCGGCCTCGCTGGTCACGCCGAAGAAATCGGCCACCGCCTCGGCGGTTTCGGCCTGGTCGAACGTGTCGACTTCCTCGGAATAGACACCGTCGGTCGCCAGCGGCTGTGGATTGGCGGGCGGCGGGCTTGAGGCGCAGGCCGCCATGAACAGGGCGGAAAGCATGGCGGCGGCGGTAATGGCGGAGCGCATGGGGCGGGTCTCCCTTGGTTTGCGGAACAGACGCAGATTCGCGCCAGAGTAAGACCCCGCAATTAAGGCGAGAAGCAGGCGTTTCGTTCCATCTACAGGATGAAGTCCGCCGCCGAAGGCGGCGCGCCCCGCACCAGCACCTCGAAATCGGCCGCGCCGTCGCCGTCGACATCGCCGCGCAGCATCGCCGAATTGCCCGAGGCGCTGACGTCCACGCGCAATTGCCCCGCTGCGCCGGAAAAGTCGGCGACAATGGAAAACGCCTGATCGCCCGCCGCGCCCGCATCCGCATCAATGCCCGAAAGATCGATCATATCGCCTTCGGCCGCGTTGAAATCGGCGAACACGTCGCGCAGATCCGCGCCCTGCCCGCTATCGGCGGCGGCCGACAGGACAAACCGGTCCGCGCCCTCGCCGCCGATCAAGCGATCCGCGCCGCTGCCGCCGTCCAGCAGATCCTCGTCTTCATCGCCGACCAGCCGGTCCGCCCCGGCGCCGCCGAACAGGGCGTCCCGCCCCTGTTCCCCGCGCATATTGTCATCGCCCGCTTCGCCATACATCCGGTCATGGCCCAGCTGGCCGCGGATAAAATCGGCGCCCGCCCCGCCGAACAGCGCGTCATTGCTGCCCCCGCCCAGCACTTCATCGTCGCCGTCATCGCCATAGAGGGCGTCGCCGCCCGATCCGCCGGCGAGGCGGTCTCCGCCCGGTCCCCCTGACAGCATGTCCGCCCCGCGGTCGCCGAACAGGCGGTCGGAATCATCCCCGCCGAAAAGCGCGTCATTATCCGACCCCCCGCGCAGATAATCGCGCCCCGCGCCGCCGGTCAGCGTGTCATCGCCATCCAGCCCGGCCAGCCTGTCGCGCCCGTCCCCGCCGTCCAGCCCGTTATCGCCCTGATTGCCGTCGATCCGGTCATTGCCCGCCCCGCCGATCACGTTCTCGATCAGGGAGCGTTCGTCGCCCTGATAGAGATAGGCGTTGGCGACATTGGCGAACGCCCGGTGCCCGGTCTGGTCCATGACCGCCAGCTGGTCCGGGTCAAAGACCGACCACGCTCCCGGCGCCAGATCCACCAGCACCCGGCCCGTATAGGCCGACAGGTCATAGGTATCGACGCCGTTCCCGTCCCAGATCGTGCGCAGGATCGTGTTGGTAACCGGAACGCCCTGTCCCTCGCCTTTAATGAACATCTCCCCGGTCTCGGGCGAGAAGACATAGGTCGTGTCCCCGGCATGGGACTCGAAATTCGCGCCATAGAGGTGCTGCAGCGCCTGGATGTCCAGCAGCATGAAGGATTGCGGCTGCCCGCCCTCCGGCGGATTGCCGTTGCCCCGATTGGTGTTCGGATTGAAACTCTGCCCCGCATAGGCCTTGTAGGACATCACCGTGTAGTCCAGCCCGTCATGGGATAGCGGGATCACGCTGCCCGTCCCGCTCTCGTCATGCGGGTGGCTGAGGCCCAGCGCGTGCCCGATCTCGTGCATCAGCACGCGCAGCCCCGCCCCGCCGACCGAGGCGGCGAACGGAGCCTCGAACAGCGCCCTCTGCGACACCCAGACATCGCCGGACGCCTCGCTCGCCCCCGGCGTATAGGCCCAGGCGGTAAATCCGGCGTCATTGATCGCGCTGGTCTGGCCAAAGCGCAGCGTGCCCTGCTGGCCCGGCCCGTCCGGAACTTCCACGAAGTCCAGCGGAACCAGCTCCGAGACCAGCTGCAGCACGTATTCCGTCATTGCCTGCTTGTCGGCGTCGAACGGGATGAAGCCCGTATAGGGCTCGTCATGGGGGTCGCTGGTGTCGCCATATTCGCCCGACTGGCCGTAATAGCCCGGCTGGGTCGGAAACTGGTATGTGATCACCGCCTCGCCCCACACGGCATCGTCGAACACCAGCCCGTCGATCAGCGGGTCTCCGGTCAGGGGCACAGTCTTCAACAGGGCCATAGGCGCTCCTTGCAGGCTCAGGCGGCGGGCGGCCCGGGCAGTTTACGCCATCGCCGCGGCGCCCTCATGTGGACAATCCATTAAATCGGCGAACGGTCGCCGGCCTGCGACGAACGGCGATTGCTGGCGACACCGCTTTGCTCTTGGCCGCTGGATCGCTATATGCGCACGCCATGAGCACCGCCCCCGAAAAGATCCGCAACTTCTCCATCGTGGCCCATATCGACCACGGCAAGTCGACGCTGGCCGATCGCCTGATCCAGGTGACCGGCGGCCTGACCGACCGCGAGATGAAGGAGCAGGTGCTCGACAATATGGAGCTGGAGCGCGAGCGCGGCATCACCATCAAGGCCCAGACGGTCCGCCTCGACTATACCGCGCAGGACGGCGAGCATTATGTCCTCAACCTCATCGACACGCCCGGCCATGTCGACTTCGCCTATGAGGTCAACCGCTCCCTCTATGCCTGCGAGGGCGCGCTGCTGGTCGTCGACGCCAGCCAGGGCGTCGAGGCGCAGACGCTGGCCAATGTCTATCAGGCCATCGACGTGGACTTGGAAATCGTCCCGGTCCTCAACAAGATCGACCTGCCCGCCGCCGACCCCGACCGCGTCAAGGAACAGATCGAGGACGTGATCGGAATCGACGCCTCGGAGGCCGTGCCGATCTCCGCCAAGACCGGCATGGGGATCGAGGACGTGCTGGAGGCGGTGGTCAAGCGCCTGCCCCCGCCCAAATCCGGCGATCCCGAAGCCCCGCTCAAGGCCATGCTGGTCGATAGCTGGTACGACGCCTATCTCGGCGTCATCTGTCTGGTCCGGGTGATCGAGGGCACGCTCAAGAAGGGCATGCGCGTGCGCATGATGGGCACGGGCGGGGTCTATAACGTGGACGATGTCGGCGTCTTCAAGCC
>NZ_JACESD010000043.1:0-25601 GCF_013911995.1 Euryhalocaulis sp. | reverse complement strand
GCCTGTTGCTGGCCGTGCGGTAGAAGACGATGAACACCGCCACCCAGAGCAATGGCGTGATCACGGGCCGCACCAGCGCTCGCACCGCGTTCACCCAGCCCGGCGCGTCGATCCCCGCCTCCGCGTTCAGCGAGGCGGTAAGCCCGGCATAGGACCCCGCCACGGCGGCTATCGCCAGCTCGTCCTCGGTCTCCTGCCGCCGCGCCTCCATCTGCAGCGCCTGCAAATCCCGCTCATGCCCCCAGCGCCGCACGTCGTGCTCCATCTCCAGCGCCCGGTCGGCCCGCGCCTCGCGCCGCTCGAACACGCCGATCACCCGGCCCGCCACCGTGCCCAGCAGGCCGAACAGCCCGCCCGACAGCGCCGAGGCGCCCATCCCCGCTATTTCCACCACGTCATCTCCTCCTCGATAATGACCGGGCTCCAGAAGCGCCGCGCCGCCGCGCCGCCGAACCAGCGCCGCCCGGGACGCAGATCCATGTGCAGGAAGCTCCGGTAGAAGCCGAAGCTGGAAAAACCGGCCCTGCGCGCCGCGCGCAGCAGCGCCCCCGGCGCGTGACCGGCCAGGCGGATATCCGCCGCGATCCGCTTATGTTCGGACGCCGGGGCGCCGCCCACATGGGCGTTCCACAGCGCGCAGCGATGCCCGGAATTGACGATCACCGGCGCGCCCAGCGCGTCCCGCATCCGCTGCAACGCGTCCAGAAACACCGGGTCGTGAAAATATTCCCCGCCGCAGAACCGCCCGCCGCACTTGCAGGCCAGCTCAGCGGCGCGGAAATCCGGCCAGCGCCGGGCGTCCCACTGCGCCGCCCGCCAGTCCGCCAACAGCCCGGTCTTCACGCCAGCGCCTCCCCCAGCACGGGCAGCAGAAAGACGATCAGCTCCGCATAGCGCAGGCCGTATCGCACCGCCGGTTCGCCCGTTACGGGATCAATCACGGGCCGGGTTTCTCCAGCCTCATCGGTCTCGAACTCGGCATCGGCGCAGAACAGGCCATAGCGTTCGGGGTCCAGTCCCTCCGCCGCGAACGCCGCCGCCACGTCCTGCGCCAGCAGTCCGGCGTGCAGCCGCGCGCCGTCCTCGCCCTTCACCGCCACCGCATCGGCGAACTGGTAAAGACAGACCGCCGCCAGAACAGCGCGCGCTGCGCGGCGCTCGGCCGCGTCCAGCGGGCCGCGCACGGTCTTCAACCGCGCATCCGAGGTATTGATCGCCCCGGTCGCGGAAAACACCTCGCTGAACCGGAAAGACGCCGACCCGGCGGAAATATCGTCATCGGCGGCGGGCCGCAGCGCCCCGGCCTCCAGCCGCAAACGCTCCGTCCCCGCCGGCGCATAGAAGCGCGTATCGGTGGCGAACAGTTGCAGGCCCAGCCCGAACGCCCCGCCATTCTTCAGCGACCAGCGATAGGCGCTGGTTTCCGCCCCGGCGGCGTCGCCGGACACCACGCAATCCATCCGGCCCATGATCTGGCTGGCCCCGGAATCGTCCGGCGCGAAGAAATCCACCCGTCCCGCCGCGCCGGCGCCCGCCCCCGTGCGGACAATATCCAGCGTCGGGTTTGACGGGGTTTCTATGGTCACATCGGCCTGGGAAACCAGTCCGCTGAAACGCGGCGTATCGGCGGCGTTCAGCGCCTGGTCGAACGGGTTGGCGACTGTCCAGCCCGTCCCGTCCCAAACCAGCAACCGGCCTTCGTCCGCCACCCAGACGCGCCACCCGGCGCGCGGGATAATCTGCTCCCATGCCCCGTCGACGTGATAGGCGATGGCGTAGTTGGTGAAGCCGTCCCACGCCGCGCCCGTCTTCCCAGCAGGAAGCAGGTAGATTGCCCCGTCCGCCGGATCGGCGGGCTGTTCGCTGATGCTGCGGCTGACCGCGCTGGCCTGCACCAGCCCGTCCAGTCTGCGCAGCGATTCATTGACGGTGACATGCTTCTGCGCCTGTGACGGCATCAGGTAAGGCATTTGCAGATTGGTGGAGCTGTCCATGATCTTCGGGGGCCTCGTTTCTGGTTGTCGCCCTGATCATGGCTCCGCCGCGAACCCGGTCTGATTATTTGCGATTCATCCCCGCTCTTTCCCCGGTCCGGCCCCCGCGCTACCAAGTCTCCAATGACTGATGACGCATCCCACATCGCAGCCGAGTTTCCGCCCGTCAGCGCGGATGACTGGCGCGCCCTCGCCGAGGCCTCGCTGAAGGGCGAACCTCTTGAAAGCCTTACAAGAAAGACTGCGGACGGAATCGTGCGCGGCCCCGTTTTCTTTCGTGGCGACGCGCCCGAAGACGGCGCTGCCGGCGCGCCGGGCGAAGCGCCCTATACGCGCGGCGCCGCGCCGGTGCGCGACCGCTTTCTTCCATGGGATATTCGCGCGCCCATCCCCGGCGGAACGCCCCCAGAGGCTGCGAAAACCGCGATAGCCGCGCTGGAAGGCGGCGCGTCGTCCCTCACCCTCCGTCTTGGCAATGGCGGCGTATCCGCCCGCAACGCCGATGAACTGGCCGCCGCGCTGGAAGGCGTGAAGCTGAATCTGGCGGGCGTCTGGCTGTTCGACGGCGGCCTCGCCTCCGCCGCCCTGCTCGCCGCGCACTGGGAAAACTCCGGCGCGAAGCCCGCCGATATCAAGGGCGGGTTCGGCCTCTCCCCCATCGCCCTCGGCGCGCTCTCCGGCGCCATCCCCGAGGGCTGGGAAGCGCCGCTGGCGGAAGCCGTAAAATGGGCTTCCGAACAACAACCTGACCTCAAAACCATCGCCGTGCGCGCGGATCTGGCCTGCGAAGCAGGCGGGACGTCCGCTCAGGAGATCGCATGGATGGCGGCCGAGGCGTCAGAATATTTCCGCGCCTTGATCGGTGCCGGGATCGCCTCGGACACGGCGGCGAAAACCATGGAAATCCGCCTCGCCGCCGATAGTGATGTTCATGAAAACATTGCGAAACTGCGCGCCGCCCGGCGGGTGTTTTCGCAGGTCGCCTCCGCCTTTGGCGCGGACGCCGCCCCGCACATCCACGCCATCACCGCCCGCCGCATGATGAGCGCGAAGGACGCCTGGACCAATCTCTTGCGCACCACAGCCGCCGCCTTTGCCGGCGACGCCGGCGGCGCGGACGCCATCACCGTCCGCCCGCTGACCGAGGCCGCGGGCGACCCCACGGCCTTCGCCCTGCGTCTGGCCCGCAACATCCAGATCATGCTGGCCGAGGAATCCCATATGGGCCGCGTTCAGGACCCCGCCGGCGGGGCCTTCCTGCACGAGACGCTCAGCGACGAAATCGCCAAGGCCGCATGGTCGCTTTTCCAGCAAATAGAAGGCGAAGGCGGTCTCTCCGCTGCTCTGAAATCAGGCTTCGTTCAGAGCAAGATCGGCGAGGCCCGCGACGCCCGCTTCAAGCAATATGAAAACGGCGACATCCTGCTTGGCCTGAACAAATATCCATCCGATTTCGACGAACCGGCCACCGGCGACACCGCCCCGCCGCCCGAACCGACCAAGGGCGATCCGATACCCGAAACCGGTTGGAAAGCGGCGCTGGAGGCCGCGAAATCCGGCGGCGTTCTGCCCCCGGCCGCGCCGGAAACCGGAGACTTCGAACCCGTAAAACCCATCCGCTGGGCGGAGGCGTTCAATGGCTGACGCAACGCGCTTTCCCGATTTCACGAAAATGGACCTCGGCGCGGCTGGAAACTCCGCCGCTCTTCCCGATGAGCCGACCGCCGAAACGCCTGAAAAGATTGGCGTAAAGCCGGTCTACGGACCGAAAGACACGTCGGACATCGACTTCGTGGACAGCGTGCCGGGCGCCGCGCCGTTCGTGCGCGGCCCCTACCCGACCATGTATGTTCAGCGCCCCTGGACGATCCGGCAATATGCCGGCTTCTCCACGGCCGAGGAGTCCAACGCCTTCTACCGCCGCAATCTCGCCGCCGGCCAGAAGGGGCTTTCGGTGGCGTTCGACCTCGCCACGCATCGCGGCTATGACTCTGATCATAAACGGGTTTCTGGTGATGTCGGGATGGCCGGCGTGGCCATCGACTCCATCGCCGACATGCGCATCCTGTTCGACCAGATCCCGCTGGACCAGATGAGCGTCTCCATGACCATGAACGGCGCAGTTCTGCCCGTTCTGGCGCTCTATATCGTCGCGGCGGAGGAGCAAGGGGTCAGCCCAAAGCAGCTTTCAGGCACGATTCAGAACGATATCCTGAAAGAATTCATGGTGCGGAACACCTATATCTATCCGCCCGAACCCTCGATGCGCATCATTTCGGACATCTTCGCCTACACGGCGGAGAACATGCCGCGCTTCAATTCCATCTCGATCAGCGGCTATCACATGCTGGAAGCGGGCGCTCCGGCGGACCTGGAGCTGGCCTATACGCTGGCCGATGGCGTCGAATATGCCCGTTACGGGGTCGATGCGGGGCTGGATATCGACCGGTTTGCGCCGCGTTTGAGCTTCTTTTTCGGCATCGGGATGAACTTCTTCATGGAGGTCGCCAAGCTGCGCGCCGCGCGCCTGCTCTGGGCGCACCTGATGAAGACCAATTTCGACCCGCAAAACGACAAGTCATTGATGTTGCGGACCCATTGCCAGACATCGGGCTGGTCCCTGACCGCGCAGGACGTGTTCAACAATGTCGGCCGCACGGCGATCGAGGCCATGGCCGCGGTGGATGGCGGAACGCAAAGCCTGCACACCAATTCCCTGGACGAGGCGCTGGCCCTGCCCACCGATTTCTCGGCCAGAATCGCCCGGAACACGCAGATTTTCCTTCAATCCGAAGCCCATATGACCGACTGCGCGGACCCGTGGGGCGGCTCATATTACGTGGAATCTTTGACCCGGGACCTGGTCGACCGCGCATTGCATCATATCCGGGAAGTCGAGGAGCTGGGCGGCATGACCAAGGCCATCGTGGATGGCCTGCCGAAGCTGAAAATCGAGGAAGCGGCGGCCCGCACACAGGCCCGGATCGACGCCGGAAACCAGACGATCGTGGGGGTCAACAAGTTCCGGCCCGAGCATCAGGACGACATCCCGATGCTGAAGGTGGACAACGCGGAAGTTCGCGCTCGCCAGATGGCCCGATTGCAGGAACTGAAAGGCAATCGCGACGCCGGGGCCGTGGAAAACGCGCTGGATACGCTGACGAAAGCAGCGGATTCCGGCGAGGGCAATCTGCTGGCGCTGGCGGTGGATGCGGCGCGGGCGAAAGCGACGGTGGGAGAGATCTCTTATGCTCTGGAAAAAGCGTGGGGCCGCCATGTCGCGGAGACCCGGGCGGTGACCGGCGTTTACGCCGCCGAGGCGGGCGACAACGCGCTGGTCAAACAGGCCCGCGAGGCCGCGCACGCCTTTGCGGAGAAGGAAGGCCGGCGTCCGCGCATCCTGATCGCCAAGATGGGCCAGGACGGCCATGACCGGGGCCAGAAAGTGGTCGCCAGCGCCTTTGCCGACCTCGGCTGGGACGTGGATATCGGCCCGCTTTTCCAGACTCCGGAAGAGGCTGCGCGGCAGGCGGTGGAAAACGACGTGCATGTTGTCGCTGCGTCCTCGCTGGCCGCCGGACATTTGTCTCTGGTGCCCGAATTGAAGGCCGCTCTGGGCGAAGAAGGGCGCGAGGATATCCGCATTGTGGTGGGCGGCGTGGTCCCGCCGGGCGATTATGACACCCTGTACGAGGCCGGCGCGACGGCGATTTACGGCCCCGGAACGGTGATTGCGGAGGCCAGTATGGAGCTTATCAAAGCCCTGACGCCCTGATTTTGCGCAGGTTTTGACGCCGGAACGGGGAGGTTTGGCGCTTGAATCGACATGTTTTGCTGCTTCTGGCGCCGGTTTTAGGCGTCCTTTACTGGCTTTTCGGGAGCAATATGCCCCCGGAGGCCGCCGCCATTCTGAAAGCCAGCGGGATTGTCGTGCTGGCGATCTATGCGTTTCGCCTGCCTGTGCCGGACAGCGCGCTGTTCGCGGCGGGGCTGGGGATGTCCGCGGTGGGCGATGTTCTGATGGATCTGGCGCCGATGGCGGCGGGGCTTTCGGCGTTTCTTGTCGCGCACCTGATCTATCTGGCGGCATTTGTGCGGGCGATCCGGCGCGAAGGGGCGCGAAAGAGCGGCTGGACCTGGGCCGAGCTGGCGCTGCTGGGGGCGCTGGTCGTCGCCATGCCGGTCTATCTGTGGGCCGATCTGGGCGATATGCGCATCCCTGTCATCGCCTATACGGGGGCGATTGCGGCAATGGCCGTGACCGCGCTGTGGGCGCCGTCGCGCGGATTGGCGCTGCCCGCCGGGGCGGCGCTGTTCATCATTTCAGACAGTCTGATCGCCATACGCGTCTTCAAGCCGGAGAACGGCCTGCCAGACCTGTTATTCGAACCCGGGATCTGGGCCAGCTATGTCGCGGCGCAAATCCTGCTGACTCTGGGTTTCGCGGCAATGCGGGGCGCAGCGCGCAAGGAAATGGCATAATGACGGGCCGCGCGCCCATACGCCGCCTGCTGGCGTTTGTGGTCGATTACCTTGTCATGGCGATCTGGCTGGCCCTGTTAACGGCGGCGGCGTTTGCAACAGGCGCGCCCGACCGG
This sequence comes from Euryhalocaulis sp., assembly GCF_013911995.1. Taxonomy (NCBI): domain Bacteria; kingdom Pseudomonadati; phylum Pseudomonadota; class Alphaproteobacteria; order Maricaulales; family Maricaulaceae; genus Euryhalocaulis; species Euryhalocaulis sp. The sequence continues at coordinate 19,009 of NZ_JACESD010000043.1, read as the reverse complement.
CTTGGTCTGGACACGCCAGGCGGACGCATCATCGCGCACCTGACCATGTTCGCTACGGTCACGGCCCCGATCATTCTGGGCTTTGCAGTAATGGAGGCCTCACCGCTACGCGGCACGCCGGGCAAGCGTGTCCTGAAGTTGAAAGTCGTGCGCGCTGACGGCGAGCGGGCCGGATTTCTCCGGACGCTGATCCGCAACGGGCTTAAATTTCTGCCCTGGGAGGCCGCGCATATTGCGATCTGGTACGCGCCCGGACAGCCATTTGTTGATCGGCCCGCCGCGTGGAATGTGGCGGTGTGGATTGGCGCGCTGATCGTTGCGCTGATCTATGCAATCACCCTGTTTCTAGGGGCCGGACGCACGCCCTATGACCACGCTGCGGGCGTAACTGTGCAGCGTGTTTCTGATCAAATTGCTCCACATTAAGAGCAAGCTTGTCCAATCGCACTTGCTATTCATCCCGGTTTCGCGATTTTCTTGGAACGCGCCGCCAGCGTGATTAGACTTTTGGGGGAGGTCTGAGCCGCTAAGGCTCCGGCATGGCTCCCGCCGCCCAGAATTTTTGAGAAGCCGCGCATGCCGACCAGAAACATAGATTTCAGACGCGTTTTCGACACGCTGCCTTCGCCTTTCATGATCCTTGATCGTGAATTGAGTATCGTGGGCGCCAATCAGGCCTATCTCGACGTCACCCGCACGCACTGGGAAGACTTGCAGGGCCGATATGTTTTCGAAGCCTTTCCGGAGAGCCCGGAGCGGGAGGAGAAATTCCGCGAGTCGATCCAACGCGCCCTGACCGGCGAGGAAAACCGGCTGGAAAAGGAATTGTTCGCGGTTCCGGTGGAAAAGGGAAAGCGCGGCGAGACCGTCGATATCTACTGGAACGTCACCAACACGCCCATTTATGATCAGGCGGGGAACCCTGCTTTTTGTCTTCATCACGCGCTGGATGTCACCCGCGAGGTCGAGGCCGAGCGTCATGCCGCGGTGATTTCGGCGGAGCTGGATCACCGGGTGAAGAATTTGCTGGCCGTGGTAACCGCGATTGGCCGGCGCACGGCGATGAGCAGCCATTCCATGGAGGATTTCACGGAGCGGTTCAGCGCGCGCATTGATTCCATTTCGCGCACGCACGGCCTGCTGTCGGAAGGGGAATGGGACGGCACCACGATGGAGGCGTTGCTGTCCAACGAGATGGCGCCCTATCGCGATGACCGCCGGACGCGCATCGCTATTGAAGGCCCGGACGTGATGCTGAATCCCCGCGAAGCGCAATCGCTTTCCATGACGTTTCATGAACTGGCGACCAATGCGGCGAAATACGGGGCGCTGTCACGGGAAGAAGGCGCGCTGGAAATCAAGTGGACCGAGCGCGACAACGATGGCGGCTTCAGCGTTACCTGGCGCGAGGCGGGGATGAAGGGCCTGAAAGCGCCGGAAAAAAGCGGCTTCGGGAGCCTGGTGATCGAACAATTCACCAAGTCGCAACTGGGCGCGACCATCGAGCGTAAATTCGAACCGACGGGCCTTGTCTGTGAAATCGCCGTCCCGGCGCCGCGCGAGGAATGACCGGGGCAAGCCGCACCGCATCCTGCGCCTGCGGCGCGCTGGTTGCGCGCACGCGCGGCGAACCGGACGGCGTTGCGGCCTGCAATTGTACGCAATGCCAGCGCCGCACGGGCAGCGTGTTTGGCGTGAACGCCTATTTTTCATCCGGCCAGGTGCATATCGAAGGCGAGTCAAAAGCGTTCGAGCGCCGGTCGCAGCGCGGACGCCGGGTGACGTTTCACTTCTGCCCGTCCTGCGGGACCAGCGTCTATTTCACCGGTGAATTTGCCGCCGATATTGTGGGCGTGCCGGTGGGGTGTTTCGCGGACCCGGATTTTCCCCCGCCCGAACGCGCGGTCTGGACCGGCACCCGGCACGGCTGGGTCGAATTTCCGGCTCAGTGCGAGTTGTTCGAGGAACAGAAAGGCTAGACAGCTGGATAAGGCCGCCGCGCCAGAAACCGTTTCGGGGTGTCTGACGCGGCGCGGAGGCGCTTTGAAGCCCTAGAGTTCCTGCTTAGTCGGCCGGATAATCAGCTCATTCACGCTGACATCGTCAGGTTCCTTGATGGCGAAGACCACGGCGCGCGCAATGGCGTCCGCACCGATGGCGATTTCATAGAGATTATTGGCCATATCCTTCGCATCGGGGTCGGAAATGGTGGAGGTGAGCTCCGTATTCACGGCGCCTGGAGAGACGTTAGTGACGCGCAGCTTGCCCGCATTTTCGGCGCGCAGGCCTTCCGAGATTGCACGTACGGCGAACTTGGTGCCGCAATAAACCGCCGCGCCCGGGAAAACCTTGTGACCGGCCACGGACGACATGTTGATGATGTGGCCGCTTTCCCGCGCCTGCATGTCCGGCAAGGTCGCGGCGATGGCGTTCAAAACGCCTTTGATATTCACGTCGACCATGGTTTCCCATTCATCGGTCTTGAGCTTGCCCATGGGCGAAAGCGGCATGAGGCCGGCATTGTTTACCAGCACGTCAATCGCGCCGAACGCTTCTGTTGCGGCGTCCGCCGCCGCCTTGACCTGCACGGCGTCTGTAACATCGGCCGTCTTGAAAGCCGCCTTACCGCCAGCCTTCTCAATATCGGCGACTATGGTTTCCAGACGATCCTTGCGGCGGGCGGTCAGGAAAACTTTCGCGCCCTCCGCAGCGGCGTGACGCGCGATCGCTTCGCCCAGTCCACTGCTGCCGCCAGTAATGAAAATAACTTTGTTTTCAATGCTCATGAGTTCTGTCCTCTCGATAGGATGCGTATTCAAGACCAAGCGATATGGCGTGAGTGAATGCTCACTCAAGGGGCAGGACGGGAATCACGGGGCTTTTTTCACCCCTGCGCGCAGCAGCGGGGCGGCCTAGTATTCAGACATGTCACGCAGACGCCCCCAGCGCCGTTTCGGCCCCATCAGCTACAGCCAGCACACTTCCTATGAGCCGCGCTGTCAGAAATTCCGTTCCAAATCGCAACTGGACTATAGCGCCGGCTATTCGAAAGACGTGCTGCATGGCGGCATGATCGAGGGGATTACGCCGCTTCAGGTGCTGATCTCCGTCGCGCTTACCGCCGCGGTTGTGGGCATGATTATTTTCGTGCTGGGAATATTTCACTGGCTGGAAGTGGCCGAAAATCTAGGACTTTGAGGAAACCATGATCATTACAACCACGCCCAAGATCGAAGGCATTCCGGGAAAAACCATTACGGACTACAAAGGCATCGTCACCGGAGAGGCCATTCTGGGCGCGAACGTGTTCCGGGATTTCTTCGCCGGCATCCGCGACATCGTCGGCGGGCGCAGCGGATCCTACGAAAAATCCCTGCGCGAGGCGCGGGAGATCGCGCTGGACGAGATGGCGCGCGAGGCGCAGAGCCGCGGCGCGGACGCCGTGGTGGGCGTGGACATCGACTATGAATCCATCGCTCGCGAGGGCGGATCCGGCATGCTGATGGTCAGCGTCTCCGGCACGGCGGTGACGCTGGGCTAGGAGGGGACTGCGCGCGCCGCTAGGCTCGCGCCCATGACCGCCGATCCCGATTCACTGGCCGCCGATGTGCGCACGGGAAACCGCGCGGCGCTGGCGCGTGCGATCACATGGGCGGAATCCACCCGCCCTGAACACCGGGCGGCGGCGCAAACCGTGCTGACCGCCCTGGCCGATTGCGCCGGGGCGGCGAAACGCATCGGGATTACCGGGCCGCCGGGCGTGGGCAAATCCACCTTCATCGAGGCGCTGGGCACCTTCCTGACCGGTCGGGGGATGAAAGTGGCCGTGCTGGCGATTGATCCCTCCTCCTCCCGCACGCAGGGATCGATCCTGGGCGACAAGACGCGGATGCCCGATCTTGCGGCCGATCCAGACGCCTTCATCCGTCCCTCCCCGTCATCGGGCGCGCTGGGCGGGGCCGGACGCAAGACGCGGGAGGCGATCCTGATCTGCGAGGGGGCCGGGTTTGACGTGGTGATCGTCGAGACGGTGGGCGTGGGGCAGTCCGAAACGCTGGCCGCCGACATGACGGACACGTTCCTGGCGCTGATGCTGCCCGGCGCGGGCGACGAGCTGCAGGGCGTGAAGAAGGGAATTATCGAGATCGCCGACATTCTGGTGGTCAACAAGGCCGACGGCGACAACGCCGAACGGGCGCGGCGCGCGGCGAAGGACCTGAAAGCGGCGATCCACATATTGCAGCCGGGCGAGACGGTCTGGCAGACGCCGGTTCTGACCTGTTCGGCCTTGAAGAAAGAGCGGATCGGCGAAGTGTGGGAGACCGTGGAGGCCCACCGCGCGGCCATGAAAGAAGCCGGGAAGTTCGAGGCGCGGCGGCGGGATCAGCGCGTATCCTGGCTTAAAGCCATGCTGGAAGAGCGCGTCATGGAGGCGTTTGAAGCCGATGGCGGGGCAAAAGACGCCCTGAAAAGGCTCGAGGATGACGTGGCGTCCGGGGCGGTTCCCGCCGGGGCGGCGGCCGACGAGATCATCGCGGCGTGGCGAAACCCCTGACGCCGCCCTATCTTTGACAAAGCCGCCGGCTAGCCTTGAGGACATGATGTTCAAACAACTGACAGCCCTGGCCGCCCTTTCCCTGCTTGCCGCTTGCGCGACCGCGCCGAGCGCATACGGGCCGTCGGCGGGTCCGGGCGATCCCGGCTTCAGCCAGACACAGATCGAAAACACCCGTTTCCGCGTGACCTATACGGGCACGTCCGGCGACAGCATGCAGCGCGTGCAGGACTTCGCGCTGGTGCGCGCGGCGGAACTGACCCTGGAGCGCGGGCATGAATGGTTCATCGTGACCAACCGCCATGCGACAAAATCCCGGGCGGGCGGCACGGGCCTTTCCATCGGGGCCGGGTTCGGCGGCGGCGGATCCGGTTTTGGCCTGGGCGCGAACCGGTCCTTCAGCGGACGGGCGGAGACCGAAGCCTCCCTGGAAATCGTGCTGGGCAGCGGCTCCATCCCCAATAACGGCAACGCCCACGATGCGCGCGCCGTGCTGCTCAATCTGCGGCCCGCCTCGATATAGTGAAAGCGCCGCCCGCCTCTTCGCCTTGTATCAATGTTTGTTTCGTAGATCCGAAGCTGCGCCATTGCGTGGGGTGCTGGCGCTCTCTGGAAGAAATCGGACGGTGGTCGAAAATGACCGAGGACGAACGGCAGGCGGTCATGGACGGGCTTGAGAGCCGCGCGAAGCGGCTGGAGGCGGAATTTTACGCCATGCGGGAAGACACATGAGCCGGGTGATCGGATATGGCGCGCTGATCGTGGCGATCATCCTGATCGCCGTGCTGGCCGCGCGCGTTCTGGCCCCCGGCGCGATGGAGGGCGGGATGAGCGAGCCGCTGGCCTATCGCGTGGGCTGGCTGGCGCTGTTGCTGGTGGCGCTGTTCGTGGGGTGGCGGCAGACGCCGGGCAATGCGTTGAAATCGCTGCTGGCCTGGGCGGTGATCATCCTGGCGCTCGTGGTCGCCTATTCCATGCGCGACACCTTCCGGCCCATCACCGACCGGGTGATGGCGGAGCTTTCCCCCGGCACGGTGACCGCGCCGCCGGGCGAGCCCAATTCCGGCAGCGCGGCCTCTGTCCGGCGGGCGCTGGACGGGCATTTCTGGGCGGAAGGCACGGTGAACGGAACGCGCGTGCGCTTCCTGGTGGATACCGGGGCGAGCGCGGTGGTGCTGACCCGCGACGATGCGCGGCGGCTGGGCATCGATTTCGACGAGCTGCGCTACACCCAGCGCATGATGACGGCCAATGGCGAAACGCGCAGCGCGCTGATCCGGCTGGACGAGGTGAAGATCGGCAATGTGCGGGTGAACAATGTCGCCGCCGTGGTGCCGCAGAATGACGTGCTGACGCAGTCCCTGCTGGGGATGAGCTTCCTCGGCCAGCTCTCGCGTTACGAAGCGACGCAGGAATCGCTGATCCTGCGGCAGTAAGGGGAGACGCGCTATGCGCCAGCAGGTGAACCTGATCACGCTGGGGGTGAAGGATCTGGACGACTCCGTCGCCTTTTTCGACCGGCTGGGCTGGGAAAAGGGGACGGGCGGCGAGGATTACGCCGTCTATCAGGCGGCCGGGATTCTGGTCTTCCTCCACCCCGAAACGGCGCTGGCCAAGGAGGTCGGCGGCGAAGTTGACGGGTTCGGCCCGTCCTTCCTGGCGCTGAACGTGGAGAGCGAAGCGGCGGTGGACGCCGAATACGCCGCCGCGCTGGAGGCGGGCGCGCGGGCGGCGCGGCCGCCTGAAAAACAATTCTGGGGCGGCTATTCCGGCGTCTTCGCCGACCCGAGCGGGCATTACTGGGAAATCGCCTATAACCCGCAATGGACGCCGGACGCGGACGGCATCATCCGCGCCTATCCCGCCAAGGCCTCATAGAGCAGCGAACAGGCCGTCACGGTCAGGCCGATGGCGAACAGGCGGCGCAGCAGATTGCCGTCCAGCCGGTGCGCCAGCGCCGCGCCGACCGGGGCCATCAGGACGGTCAGCGTGGCGATAAAGAAAAAGCCCGGCGCGGAGACATAGCCGAGCGAGCCGGGCGGCACGTTCGCCACGCCCCAGCCGGCGATGACAAATCCCAGCGCCGCGGGCGCGCCGATGGCGACGCCAAAGCCCGCCGCCGTGCCCACCGCCTTGTGAATCGAGCGGCCGCAGAGCGTCATCAGCAGGACGCCGAACGTGCCCCCGCCAATCCCCATCATTGCCGAGGCCAGCCCCATCCCGGCGCCCATGCCCGCACGCGGCAGGCCGCCCGGAAGTTCGTCCGCCAGCCGCCAGCCGGGGCGGCCGAAGAACATCTGCGCGGCGATCAGCATGGCGACGGCGCCGAAGAAGGCGGTCAGCGCCAGGCCCGGCGTCATGTCGGCCACGAACGCGCCCGCCAGCGCGCCCAGCACGATCCAGGGCGACCAGGCCCTGAGAACATTCCAGTCCACCGCGCCCTTTTTGTTATGCGCCATGACCGAGCGGATCGAGGTGGCGATGATAGTGGCGAGCGAGGTGGCCACCGCCACGTGCATCCGGGTTTCCTCCGGATAGCCGAGCGCGGCCTGCGCGTAATAGACCGCCGGCACGATCACCACGCCGCCGCCGACGCCGAACAGCCCGGCCACCAGGCCGGCGAACAGACCCGCGCCGATCAGCGCGGCGATGAGGAAGATGATGTCGGGCGTCATGAAGCGTCAGGCCGCCGCGGCGCGGGAATCCACGGCCGCCAGGGCGCGCGTGACGACTTCGGGTCCGGCGCCGGGCCGCCCCGGCTCGACCGTCAGGATACGGCGGAACTCCCGCGCGCCCGGCTCGCCATGATAGAGGCCCAGCATGTGGCGGGTCATGGCGCGGAGGGGCACGCCCTCCCCCATCCGCCGATCGATGTAATCGGCGTAGAGGGCGGCGATCTCCGTGCGCTCCGGCGCGTGATCGCCGCCGAAGACGCGGGCGTCGACATCGCGCAGCATCCACGGAGTCTGGTAGGCGGCGCGGCCGACCATGACGCCATCCAGCCCCGCGCCCTCCTCCACGCACTGATCCAGCCTGGCAAGGCCGCCATTGAGGCTGATGGAGAGGTCCGGGCGTTCCCGCTTCAAATCGCGCACCAGGCCATAATCCAGCGGCGGGACGGTGCGGTTTTCCTTGGGCGAAAGGCCTTTCAGCCACGCCTTGCGGGCATGGACGATAAACACGTCCGCGCCCGCCGCCGCGATCGTCTCCACAAAGCCGAACAGGGCCTCGCGCGGATCCTGTTCATCCACGCCAATGCGGCATTTCACGGTGACCGGAACGGAGACCGCGTCCTGCATCGCCTTGATGCAGTCGGCGACCAGCGCGGGTTCGCGCATCAAGCAGGCGCCGAAGCGGCCGGACTGGACCCGGTCCGAGGGGCAGCCGACATTCAGATTGATCTCGCGATAGCCGAAATTCTCGCCGATGCGGGCGGCGCGGGCGAGATCGGCCGGCGTGGAGCCGCCCAGCTGCAACGCCACGGGCTGTTCGTCCGGATCGAAGGAAATCAGATGCGCGGCGTCGCCATGGATCAGCGCCTGATCGACCGCCATTTCAGTATAAAGCAGCGCCCGCTTCGTGATGAGACGATGCAGATACCGGCAATGCCGGTCTGTCCAGTCCATCATCGGAGCAATGGAAAAACGGCGGTCGAGAGCCGCGGGTTTATCTTGGTCGGTTAAGGGCATCACTTTTGTAACTGGCGAACGCCTCGCAGGCGCGTCAGCCTATACCCTGTCCATCCTTCTACAATCCACCCCTGGAACGCCGGAGGCGGGAGGACCAACCCGTCACGCTATCCTGCGCGGGACCCGCGGGGCGCCGAGTTCGCACTCCAGAGACCGTCTGTCCCAGTTCGACAGATCGGCGGCCGCGGCATAGGTCGACTGCAGGAAGGCCAGCAGGTCGGCTTCCGGCGTGGCGCTGGCGCGGACAGCTTCATAAGGCAGCAGGAACTCTCCGAGCGCGGTCTCATAGCGGACGGCATCCGGTTCGACCGGACGTTCGGAGAAACCATCGGGCGTCGGGTAGGCGTAGGAATAGAACATCGGTTCATCCACCCCGCCCCCGCCGGGCCAGAATCCCGCGGACGAGACTTCGTGACTGTATGCTTCCTGCGTGACGTCATCGGGCAAGGCCGGAACGCCGCCGGGATGAAGCGGCGCCTTGCGGCCGGAAAAGCGGGTGACGGCCAGATCAAACGATCCCCAGAACAGGTGCACCGGCGAGACCTTTCCAAGAAATCCCGTACGGAATTTTTCAAAGACTCCGCTGATGCTGAGCAAAGCGCGGTGAAACCGCTCGACCGCTTCAGCGTCGTAGGGACGCGGTTGCTGATCCTGCTGGAAGGGAATGGCGTCAGGGATTTCGTTCGGCGCGCCGTGGATGTCCATTCGCCCGCCCGCCGATTCAACCAGATCAGCCGTGCGCTGAAGGAACTCGGCGACGCTCATCGACTCAAGCGGGAAGTCGCGGGTCGAATCCGGTGTTTCGGCCACCAGCCGGTGTTCCCGCAGGTCGAAGGTGAGGACAATCGGCCGCCCGTCGTCCAGCACCGGTCCGGTCGTCAGACCACGCGGGGAGACATAGAGCGTCGCGTGCCAGGAATGATTGACCCACGGCGTATGAGAGAACCGGTATTTGCCGACGATTTGCGTCCACAGATGAAGCGCCGCCGCGGTCTCTGACCAATCGGCATATGGCAGGGGCGGCCAGGCCGCGCTCGCATTTTTTGAAGCGGTCATCCAGAAAACTCCTTCCAGGGCCAGGCGCGTTTTGCCTCCGGACCATTCTACCGCAAGAAGCATTGCACGGCAGCGTGAAGCCTTGATGCAAGCGTCCGGGGGCTGTGTGAGGCGCGGATGCTTGCCCCGTTTCGCTGACGCCCCTATCCCTTGCAAAGGGAGACGCGCCGCCAGAGCGTGTGGAATTGAGGGGGACTTCACGTGATCAGCGCAATCGGACTCATTGCAGGGCTGGGCCTGCTGATCCTGCTCACCATGCGGGGCGTGCACATCATCATCGCCGCGACGGTGAGCGCCGCGCTGGTCGCCATCACGAGCGGTGTGGCGATGATGCCGCCCTTCGCGGACGCCGACGCCCCCGATTACGTGACCGCTTACATGCGGGGCTTCACCGGCTTTTTCGCCGACTGGTTCTTCATGTTCCTGCTGGGCGCGATCTTCGGCGAGGTGATGTCCGCCTCCGGCGCGGCGGACAGCGCGGCGAAATTTATCATCGAGCGGCTGGGCGTGCGCTACGCCGTACTGGCCGTGGTGGCGGCCTGCGCGGCGCTGACCTATGGCGGGGTGAGCGTCTTTATCGTGGCGTTTTCAGTCTACCCCATGGCGGTCAGCCTGTTCCGCGATGCCAATCTGCCGCACCGTTTCATTCCCGCCGCGCTGTGCTTCGGTTCAGTCACCTTCACCATGACCTCCGCCGGGTCGCCGGAAATCCAGAACCTGATCCCGATCGAATTTCTGGGCACGACCGCCATGGCGGGCTGGCGGGTTTCCGCCGTGGTGGCCGTGCTGCTGGCAATCACCGGATATATCTGGCTGCAGCGCATGGTCGGGCGCGCGGTCGCCAATGGCGAGACGTTCGAGGGGGCGCTGGGCGAGCATGTTGAACGGGATGAAGGCCCGCTGCCGCACCCGATCCTGAGCCTCGTGCCGCTGATCATCGTGCTGGCCGCGTTCAACCTGACCGACGACATGCTGGGCAAATACGCGCTGGTTCTGGCGCTGGGGCTTGGCACGCTGGCGGCGCTGGCCATTGGCTGGCGGCACCGGATGCAGATGCCCAAGGCGTTCGGCGTCGGCGCGACCGGCGCGGTAATCGCCATTACCAATACCTGCGCCGTGGTCGGGTTCGGCACGGTGGCGCAACTGACGCCGGCCTTCCAGCAGGCGCTGGGCGTGGTGACCGCCATTCCGGGCGACCCGCTGATCGGGGCCGCCATCGCGGTGACGGTGATCTGCGGCCTGACGGGTTCGGCCTCCGGCGGGCAGACCATCGCCCTGCCCCTGATCGCGCCGGGCTATATTGATGCGGGCGTGGAGCCGGGCGAATTGCACCGGGTGGCGGCGCTGGCCTCCGGCGCGCTGGATAGCCTGCCGCATAACGGATACGTGGTGACGACCATTCGCGCCATCTGCGGCGAAACGCACGCTCGCGCCTATGGACCGGTGGGCGCGCTGACGGTGATCCTGCCTCTAGTCGGGCTGGTTCTGGCGGTCGGGCTGTTCATCATTTTCTAGGGGTCCGATAACGGACGATCACAATACCGGCACGCGGCGTGTGAGGCGCTGGCGCGGCCCGCGCCCGCGCTCTAGTTAAGGGGCATGACCCAGGAACAGCCCGCCAAGCGCAAGACTTTCCTCTATCTGACCATCGCCGTTCTGGCGGTCGCCGGACTGGTGGCCGCGTGGTCCTTTTTCCCCCTGAACCAGTGGGTGGAATCGTTCCGCCTGTGGGTGCGGGATCTGGGGCCGACCGGGTGGATCATTTTCATTCTGGTCTATGCAATATCGGTCTTCGCGCTGGTTCCGGGCGCGTTGCTGACGCTGGCCGCCGGCGTGGCCTATGGCCTGTGGGGCGCGCCGCTGGTGGTGATCGGGGCGACGCTGGGTGCCTCCCTGTCCTTTCTGAGCGGGCGCTATCTGTTCCGCGAACGCATCCGCAACCTGATCGCCAATCGTCCGAAACTGAAAGCGGTGGATCACGCAATCGGCGATGAAGGCTGGCGTATCGCCATATTGCTGCGCCTGTCGCCGGTCGTGCCGTTCAGCCTTCAGAACTGGGCGCTGGGCGGCACCTCACTGGGCTTTCCGGCCTTCGTGTTCGCTACCTTTTTCGGAATCATCCCCGGCACGCTTCTTTATGTCTGGATCGGGTCGCTGGGCGGCGCCGCCGGCGCCGGGGTGGGCTTTGTCCGGGCGGTTATCCTGACGCTGGGGCTGCTGGCCACGGGCGTCACGGTCTGGCTGGTGTCGCGAAAAGCGCGCCGGATTCTGGCGGAGAAGGATATCGAGGCCAGTGAAGGACAGGAATCCGAACAATCGGCTTAACCGGGCGTCAAGCGAACCCGCGTAAGCTTCCCGCCTCCATAAACGGGCGAGGCGGGCCATGGCGAAGGCAAATTTCCATAAGAACCAGCGGGTTTACGTGAAACCTGTGGGAACATGGGCGGTGATCGAACAGGTCAAACCGCAATGGGTGCGCGACGTGCCCGAGCCTGTACGCGTTTATTATGATTGCGGCCTGGGCCGGGACTTTTCCGAAGCCGAGCTTTCCCAGCCCGAAACGCGCGGCGGCGACACCGAGAACGCCAGCAAGGAAAACTGGCGGCTGATGCGCGCCAAGAACAAGTGGCATGACGCCGAATCCAGCGCCGGTCACCCCTATCCGGGCACGTTTCCCGTTGTGGTTACCGATGAAAAGGACTGGGGCGGCTGGCGCGTGCCGGGGCAGGAATATGACCGCGACCCGCACCGTATAGAATTTCAGGCCCGGGTGATGACTTCCGGTCTGCGGCTGGCGCGCGTGGCACGCGAACTGGTGCAGACCGTGCGGTCCAGCCCCGGCGATGTTCCGGCCGAAGTCGAGGCGCTGGCCACCGAGGCGAAAGGCATTCTGGAATATATTGATGACACCCCGGCGCCCGCCGCGGCGCGCACGGCGGCGGAATAGCGGCTGCGCGCGGCCCCGGTTTTAACCGGCGGGAAGCATTTTTCATCCTAGAATTGCGCAATCTGACCGGACCTGAGAACGCGGAAACAGCAAGATGACCGCAAAACTGGATGTTCTGCGCGTCCTGATCGTGGACGATAACGCTCACATGCTGCAGATCGTGAAAACGATCCTGCGCGGGTTCGGCATCAAGCAATTTTACGAAGCGCGCAGCGTCAATGAGGCGTTCGAGACGATCCGCAACGAGCCGGTTGATTTCGTGGTCGTCGACTATCTTCTGGATAACGAGACCGGACTGGATCTGGTGACCCGCGTCCGCACGAGCGACGAGGCCCCCAACCCCTATCTGCCGATCGTCATGCTGTCCGCCTATGCGGAGCGCACGCGCGTGGAGGAGGCCCGCGATCACGGCGTGACGGAATTCTGCGTCAAACCGGTTACCGCGAACGAGTTGTTCCGCAAGGTCGCCAATGTCATCGATCACCCGCGTCCCTTTGTGCGCACTAAAGAGTTTTTCGGCCCCGACCGGCGGCGCAAGAAGACCGCCCCCTATAACGGCCCCGCGCGGCGTGAGGATGACGAAGGGGATGGCGAAAATTTAACGGGCGGCGAGGCCGCATAGCGCATTCCCCCGTCGACACTATTCCCCGCCCCGCCCTATAGTTAGGGTAATGATTCGAGAAATCATCGATCAGGGATTCGGGGGAAAATGGCGGCTAAAAGGGCTAAGCCGCCTTCAGGGTCTAAGCCCCAGAAGCGCGAAGCGAAATTAAAATCACCCGAGAGCCGGCGCGACGAAGAAGCGGCGCTGGGCGATCAGGCGCGCATGATCCTGATTTTTGTCCTGCTTTTCACGGTGGCGTTCATCGCCGTGGTTGGCCTGAGGCTGCACAAGGAACATGGCGAACTGGTCGCCGAGGCGGAGTTGAACTTCGCCCGCGCCGCCGCCTATGCCGCCGAACGCATTAACAGCAATCTGATGGAAGCGCGGGGCGGACTGGACGCCGCCGCGCGGGAACTGGCCGAGACAGACGGGGCCGGCCGGATGAACGCGGTGATTACCCGCGCCATCGAGCCTGACGCGGTAGAAACGCTGATCCTTTATGGCGAGGGCGGCCGCGTGGCCGCTGCGACGCGGGGCAATCTGACCCCCGACTACGAAACGGCGGCCGAGCAGGCCCTGCTGGCCGAATCCGGCGTTGCGGCGGTGACGATTGACGGCGAACGCGCGCTGGTGATGGCGATTGCCGTGCGCAATGAGGCGCTGGGCCAGGGCGCGCTTCTGGCCGTGCTTGATCCCGCGCCGCTGCTGCCCGCGCCCAATAACGGGCGGGTAATGGCGTTTTCCGCGCCCGACGGCGCCCTGCTGGCCGTGAAACCCGCCGGACGCGCCAGCGGGGCGACAGCCCCGGCCGCGTTCGGGGTTGGCGCGAACGATGTGCGCTCTGTCCCGAGGGGCGGCGCGGCGGTGTTCGATGACGGGAATGTGGGCGGCGAGAAAGCCGCGGTCGGCGTGGCGTCCCTGCCCGGGCTCAATGCGCTGGCCTATGTCGCCGGTCAGCCCGTTATCAATCAGGCGGCCTGGCGGTCCCTGATGATCTGGTACGGCCTGATGGCTCTGGCGCCGGTGATCATTGCCGGCGGGCTCTCCGGCGTTCTGCTGAACCAGATGAGCAATATACGCTCAACCCGTCAGGCTCTGCAGGACTCGGAGGTCCGCTTCCGGCTGGCCATCGAGGGCGCGCGTTGCGGCGTATGGGACTGGGACGTGGCGTCCGACACGGTTTACCTGACGGATTCGCTGGGCCGGATGCTGGGCAAGGCCGGCGGGTCGCGCCTGTCGGGGGCGGAGTTCCTGTCACTGGTCCGCAGCGAGGACCGCGACCGTCTGCGCATGGCGCTTCGCGGCGCGGCGGGGGCGCAGTCGGTGGACGTGGAGTTCCGCGCCGCCAACCTGCCGGTCTGGCTGCATGCGCGCGGGCGGCCATGGACGGGCAGCGACGATGAGCGCGGCCGCATCGTGGGCGTGGCCATCGACATCACCGAGCAGAAGGGCGCGCAGGCGCGCATCGCGGCGGCGGAAGGCCGGCTTCGCGCGGCGCTGGAATCCATGTCCGAGAGCTTCGTGCTGTGGGACGCCAAGCAGCGGCTGGTGCTGTGGAACCGCAAGTTCCGCGACTTCTTCCAGCTGGGCGATCACGTCCTGAAACCGGGCGTGCATTACGACATGGTGGAGGCCGCGGCGCAGGAAGCCATCAAGGAAGTGCGCCCCAATGACGAGGGCGACGAAGTTCAGGAAATGGAGCTGACGGACGGCCGCTGGATTCACTATTCCGAACGGCGGACGCGCGACGGGGGCCTCGTCTCGGTCGGCGCGGACATCACCTCCATCAAGCGTCAGGAGGTCAAGCTCAAGGATTCCGAAGGCCAGCTGCGGCGCAATTACGAAGACCTGCAGCGCAGCCAGCAACGCATCAAGGAGCTGGCGCGGAAATATGAGGCGGAGAAGATCCGGGCCGAGGAAGGCAACCGCTCCAAGAGCGAGTTCCTGGCCAATATGAGCCACGAGCTGCGCACGCCGCTGAACGCCATCAACGGCTTTTCGGAAATCATGCTGAAGCAGATGTTCGGACCGCTGGGCGACGACCGCTATCAGGAATACGTGCGGGACATTCTTTCCAGCGGGCAGCACCTGCTGGCGCTGATCAACGACATTCTGGACATGTCCAAGATCGAGGCCGGGAAGCTGCAACTTCAGACCGAGCTGATCTATCCCGACGAGATCGTGGAGCAATGCGCCCGCCTGATGCGCGGCCGGGCCCAGGAGGCGGGTCTGGAGCTGAAAATGGAGTTGGGCGACCTGCCGCGGATCGAGGCCGACCCGCGCGCCATCAAACAGGTCATCCTGAACCTGCTGTCCAACGCCGTGAAATTCACGCCCGAGGGCGGTCGCGTGGAGATCAGCGCCCACCCGCATGAGGAAGGCGTGAAAGTGCGGGTCAGCGATAGCGGCATCGGCATCGCTGACGAGGATATTCCGCGACTGGCGCGGCCGTTCGAGCAAATCGAGAGCCAGCACTCCAAATCCCATCAGGGTTCGGGGCTGGGCCTGGCGCTGTCAAAATCGCTGGTGGAGATGCATGGCGGAACGCTGGACATCGATTCCAGCATCGGCGAGGGCACGACCATCGTGTTCACCCTGCCGCCCGAACCCGTGGAGCCGGTCAGCGAGACCGAGGCGCGCGCATGGGAGCGCGAGCTGATCCACGAGAGCGACGATGAAATCGCCGCCGCAGACATAAAGGCCGGGAGCGATCCCGAGGCGGATACGCCCGGTGATTATGTCCTTGAGGAAGAGCCCGCGGACGCTGACGAGGACGAATTCGTCAGCGGCACGCCGCAGAACTGGGGCGCGCGCACCGGCTAGCGCTGGTCCGGCGGGGGACCGTCAGGACGGGGACCTTCCGGCGGCGGGCCTTCGGCCGGTCTGCCATCATGGCCGCGTTCGTGGCGGCGCGCCCCCCCGCGGTGCATGCGCTTGCGGAAATCACCGCCAAAGCCGGCTTCCAGCGCCTTCTTGCGCGTTTCCGCATCCAGATCTTCCACGAGGTCGAGCATGATTTCGTGCCCCTTTACGTCGACCAGCAGCCCGGCCTCACGCGCCGCTTCCAGCGCCGCTTCCGCGCGCGGCCGGTCAAACGGATCCGCCACCAGCGCCGCATAGACATCCTTCTGCGCCTCCCAGACGCGCCGCCGCGTCGCCATGGCTTCCCGGAAATGCGCGCGGATTTCATCCTCCATCGCCTCACGCTTGTCTTCCGGCGCGGCGCGCAGGAACGCGCCAATGACGAAGGAGGTGCGGTCCATATGTTCGGGCGGTCCGCGCCGCGGGCCGTCCAGACGGTCGGCAATGGCCATGCCCAGAAACACGCCATTGATCAGCAGCGAGGCCAGCAGCAGCCCGGTCAGGGGCGTCAATCGAAATCCGCTCATTCTCAGACCTCAGCATCCAGTTCAATTTCAAAGACCGCGTCCGGATTGGCGAACGCATTGGCGATAACATCAGCCGCAGGGTCGGACGCCTGCGGAGAAACCAGCGCCCCGCCGAACCCGGCCAGAGACCCGACCATCAGCGCCGCTGCGGCCGCAAATGCGGGAATCTGGCGCCGGCTTGCGAACGGATTCGAAGCAGCAGCCGGAGATGGCGCGGCGGCGAGAATGCGCGCTTCCAGCGCCGGGACATCGCGGACGGGACGATCGGTCGCCAGAACCGCATCCAGGGCCGCCATTTCACGCGCCGCCGCCTGTAGATCGGCATCGCCCTTGAGAGCGCGGCGCATGGCGCGGCGTTCGTCCGCCGGCCAGCGCGCGGGCTCGGCGCCATAGGCGTCCAGGATGGCTCTGGCCCGTTCCGGCGTGAGGGTCTTGCGGATCATCATGGCTCCATTCTCTCCATCCAGGCGCCCGCCTCTGCGGCAAGCGAGGCTTTCAGGGCGCGTCGTGCCCGGGAAAGCAGCGATTCCACGGCCTCGACGCTGATTTCCAGAATCTCGGCGGCCTCGATATTACTCGTTTCCTCAAAGTGGCAGAGAGCGATGGCCGCGCGCTGCCGGGGCGGCAAGTTCTGAATGGCGCTGCGTACGCGCGCCGAAAGCTGGTTCTGATGCAGCGCTTGCGCGGGACCATCCGCGTCATCGGCAATGTCGGGCGCTTCCTCATCAACCGGCCTGGCCTTGCGCAAGCGGTCATAACAAAGATTGAGCGCGACACGGTGCATCCATGTGGACAGCCGCGCCTTTCCGGAACGCCAGTTCGGCGCCATGCGCCACAGCCGGATGAAACTCTCCTGCACCACGTCTTCCGCCTCGGCTTCGTCACGCAGCATGCGCCGGGCGAGCGCCATCAGGCGCGGCGTATGGGCGGACACCAGATCCGCCGCCGCGCGACGGTCGCCCGCCGCGGCGCGGGAGAGAAGAGACGCGTCGTGATCGCGAATTGGACTGTCTCTCCTCTCGAAGCGCGTGAGCGATTGCGGCCCTAGCGGTCACCGCGCTTGAAGAAACGCTTGCGGCGGTCGGGCATGTTTTCCTTGGCTTCTTCCATGGTCACCTGCCCGTCGTCATTGGCGTCCATCTCGGCAAACCGCGCCTGATGATGCGCCGAATACTCGGCCCAGGTCACCTGGCCATCGTCATTTGCGTCAATCTCGCGATCACGCTGGCGGAGTGGCTCGTCGCCGTCTTCGCTGTCCGCGCGCATTGCCTTGAGCCGCTGCATCACCGGCGACTGGTCCGCGTCGTCCAGAACCTGGTCGCCGTTACGGTCCATCCAGGCGAACATTTCCTGTTGCAGGGAGGCGGCCTCTTCCTGCGTTACCGCATCGTCGCCATTGGCGTCGGCCGCTTTCAGCATGATGCCGCCGCCCGCATGTCCATGATGACCGCGCGGGCCGGCCGCCTGCGCCGCGCCCGCGGCCAGAAGAATGGCGCTCGCCGCGCCCAACAAGATTGCCTTTTTCATGAGGCTTGCTCCTTACGAGAATTGTATCCCTCATGGCCTTTAACGGGCGGAGCGTTCAATTCCGTCGCTAGCCGGCTGCGGATAGGACAATGCGTTCATACGCCTGCCACGTCATGAGGCGGTAACGGTCCAGCATGGCTTCCAGATCGGCGAAGGAGTCGGCCCCGCTGGCTTTTACCACGCGCATTTTCAGTTTTTCGGGCGCTGTCTCTGGGTCGAACTGGGTCTCCACCGCCAATGCGAAGAGCTGACCCAGGTCCAGATTCAGCCGCGCGGCGTGCGCCATCGCACCGGCTTCCTCCTGCGTCAGGATGTGCTCATCAGCCAGGGCGTTCAGGGATTCGAAGAGCGACGGGCTGAGGACGTCAGGGATTTCATGCGCGTGAATTAGCTGGAGATACTGGACCGTAAACTCCAGATCGATCTGTCCGCCCTTCGCGCGTTTCAGATCCCAATAGCCCCGGGACGGTTTTTCACGCGAGAGGCGGCGGCGCATGTCCGCGACATCTTTCGCGGTTTCGCGAGTATCGCGCTTGCTCCGCAGCAGGTTCCGCAAAAGATCGGCGACCTCGTCCGACAGGGCGGGATCGCCGCCAACCATTCTGGCGCGGGTCAGCGCCATCATTTCCCAAGTCCAGGCTTCCCGTTGGTAGTAGCGATGGAACGCGCCCAGCCGCACCGCCACCGGCCCGGCATTGCCGGAGGGCCGCAATTGCAGATCGACATTGAACAGCGGGCCTTCGGAGGTTTCCACCGACAGCGCGCTGACCAGGCGTTGCATGAGGCGCGCACACCAGGTCTCCGGCGTCAGGCTGCGCGGACCGTCTACGGATTCAGACTGTTCCCCCGCCTCGTACACCATCATCAGGTCGATATCGGACGCGTAGGTCATTTCCCCCGCGCCGAAACTGCCCATGCCGATCAGGGCGACGCGGGCGTCCAGATAGCCGTAAAGACGTTCTATTTCCCGCCGGACAGAAGGGAGCAGAGCCGCGACCAGCGCCTCCGCCACGCGAACGCGGGCGCGGCCCGCCTCCCCGGCCGCCGCCTGATCGCGCAGGGCTTCAATCCCCACGCGCAACAGAGTTTCGCGGGCGAAACGGCGGGTATTGTCCAGAGCTTCCTCGAAATCGCGCGCCGACTCGACGACCTTCTGCGCTTCCTCACGCAGGTTCTCGAATTCCAGCGCGTCGACGCCCGGCGCCACGAAGGCTTCCAGCGCTTCCGGACGAGAGGCGAGCG
>NZ_JACESD010000042.1:0-26029 GCF_013911995.1 Euryhalocaulis sp. | reverse complement strand
GGGCGTACTTGCCGCCCGCTTTCACCTGGTCGCGAACTTCCGCAACCTTGGCGCTCTTGGTGATCTCGATGCCGTTTTCCTCGGCATACTCGACCAGTTGAGCCTTGGTCATGGAGTCGAAGTCAGGCGCATCGCCGTCGGCCTTCTTCTCTTCGACCTTTTTCTCGACCTTGGCGTCGGCTTCCTGGGATTTCGGCGGCGTGTCGCGGTCGGATTCGACTTTCGACTTGGCCTGCTGCTCGCGCAGCGCCGTGCCCAGGATATCGCCCAGCGAAGCGCCGGAGTCGGAGGAGCCATACTGTTGCACGGCTTCGTTTTCCTCGGCGATTTCCAGCGCCTTGATCGACATGGACATGCGGCGCGTGGCCTTGTCGATATTGGTCACCTTGGCGTCCATCTTGTCGCCCACGGCGAAACGCTCGGGGCGCTGGTCGCTGCGGTCGCGCGCAAGGTCGGACTTGCGGATGAAGGACTTCAGGGAGTTTTCCGGACCGAAGGTCACCTCGATGCCGCCGGACGTGATCTCGGACACCGTGACGGTGACCGTGTCGCCGCGGCCATAGCCGGCTTCGCTCATCGGATCGGCGGCCAGTTGCTTGACGCCCAGGGAGATACGCTCCTTCTCGGAGTCGATATCCAGGACCTTGGCTTTGACCATGTCGCCCTTGGAATATTCCTTGAGCGCTTCCTCGCCCGGCTTGTCCCAGCTGAGGTCGGACAGGTGCGCCATACCGTCGATTTCCTCGTCCAGGCCGATGAACAGGCCGAACTCGGTGATGGAGCGGACTTCGCCTTCGATCTCGGTGCCGACCGGATGCTTGGCGGCGAACGCTTCCCACGGATTTCCGCCGGTCTGCTTGATGCCGAGGCTGATGCGGCGCTTCTCCGGATCAACGTCCAGGATCATGATTTCCACTTCCTGGGAGGTGGAGACGATCTTGCCCGGGTCGATATTCTTCTTGGTCCAGCTCATCTCGGAAACATGGACCAGGCCTTCGACGCCCGGCTCCAGCTCCACAAAGGCGCCGTAGTCGGTGATGTTGGTCACGCGGCCCATGAAGGTGGCGTTGACCGGGTATTTGGCTTCGACGCCTTCCCACGGATCGGCCTGCAGCTGCTTCATGCCGAGGCTGATGCGCTGGGTGTCGGAATTGATCTTGATGATCTGGACCTTGACCGTCTCGCCCACGGAAACGACCTGGCTCGGGTGATTGACCCGGCTCCAGGACATGTCCGTGACGTGCAGCAGGCCGTCGATGCCGCCCAGATCAACGAACGCGCCGTAATCGGTGATGTTCTTGACCACGCCCTCGCGGACTTCGCCTTCCTGCAGCTGGCCGACAAGTTCGGCGCGCTGTTCGGCGCGGGATTCTTCAAGCACGGCGCGGCGCGAGACCACGATATTGCCGCGCGGACGGTCCATCTTGAGAAGCTGGAACGGCTGCTCGCGGTTCATCAGCGGGGCGACGTCGCGCACCGGGCGGATATCGACCTGCGAACCGGGCAGGAACGCCGAGGCGCCGCCCAGATCGACCGTGAAGCCGCCTTTGACGCGGCCAACGATCGCGCCGTTGACCGGCTCTTCCTTCTCGAAGGATTCTTCCAGACGGTCCCAGGCGGCCTCGCGGCGGGCCTTCTCACGGGACAGCATGGCGTCGCCCAGCGCGTTCTCGATACGCTCCAGATAGACTTTGACTTCGCCGCCAACGGCCGGCTTTTCCTCGTCGGTCGCAAATTCCCGCATCGGGATGCGCCCTTCGGTCTTCAGACCGACATCGACGATGACAAATTCGTTCTCGATCGCAGTGACCTTGCCGATGATGACCGCGCCTTCCTCGACGTCGCGTCCGGCAAAGCTCGCCTGCAGCATTTCCGCGAAATCATCGCGGCTGGGGTTCATGGTTTCAGTGTCAGCCATGTGTGTTCATGCGCTCCTAAGGGTTCAAATCTTCATATCCTGGCCGGCCGGTTGTCTCCGGCGGTCTTCGATGACGCGCGCATGAAGAGGCACAGCATGCCCCGCCTCGCGCTTGTCCCGCTTTTTTGCTTGTCCGCGTCGGCGATACTGGCGCGTCTTCAACGCCCCGGTTTCGTCCTCCCGTGAGCCCGCGGTCCGTCGTTGGGATTTCAGGCGCGGCGCTGGGCCATGACCTGATCGACGATGCGGCGGGCTTCCTCGAACGCCGCGTCTATACTCATCTTGCTCGTATCCAGCAAGTGCGCATCGCTGGCGCGCTTCATCGGCGCGTCCGGACGGCCCGAGTCCCGTTCGTCGCGCTCACGCAACTGGGCGAGGACTTCCTCATAGGAAATATCCTCGCCGCGCCCTTCAAGTTCGGCATGCCGCCGCCGGGCGCGTTCGGCCGGATTGGCGTCGACCCAGATCTTCACATCCGCGCCCGGGCAGATCACCGTGCCGATATCGCGCCCGTCCAGCACGGCCCCGCCATCCTGCACCGCAAAATCGCGCTGCAAGTCTTTCAGAGCCGCGCGTACGCGCGGCATGGCCGCCACGACGGACGCCGCCGCGCCGGCCCGCGCCGAGCGCAATTCGCTTTCATCCATTCCCTTCAGTTTCAGGCTTCGCGCCGCACGCTCCGCCGCGTCTTCGTCACCGGGGGCGTCGCCCTCGCGGATCAGACGCGCGGCGACGCCGCGATAGAGAAGCCCGGTGTCCAGGCACGGCAGGCCATAATGCGCCGCCAGCCGGCGCGCCACGGTTCCCTTGCCGGAAGCGGTCGGACCGTCGATGGCGATAATCATGGCGTTTCCAGCGCCGCGCCCAAGGCGGCGAGGTCGGCCTGGAAGGCGGGATAGGAGGTGGCGATCATGGAGGCGTCGTCTATCGCCATGCCTTTGCGGCTGGCCAGACCCAGTATCAGCGTGCTCATGGCGATGCGGTGATCGCCGCGCGCGGCGGCCGCGCCGCCGCCGGTCACCCCGCCCGTTCCGCGTCCGGCGACCGTCAGCCAGTCCTCGCCCGTCTCTGTCTCCACCC
This sequence comes from Euryhalocaulis sp., assembly GCF_013911995.1. Lineage (NCBI taxonomy): Bacteria > Pseudomonadati > Pseudomonadota > Alphaproteobacteria > Maricaulales > Maricaulaceae > Euryhalocaulis > Euryhalocaulis sp. Next base: position 23,031 of record NZ_JACESD010000042.1, on the reverse strand, counting down.
CTGCGGCGCGCAGAAGGTCCGAAACGGCGGTCAGGCGGTCGCTTTCCTTCACGCGCAGCTCGGCCAGCCCCTCGAACCGGCTTTCGCCTTCCGCGAAGGCGGCGGTGACGGCCAGGATCGGGATTTCATCGATCATGGCGGGAATTTCCTCTTCCCTCACATGGATCGGGGCCAGATCCGAACAAACCGCAATCAGGTCGCCCACCGGCTCGCCGTCATTTTTCGTGACCTCAATGGTCAGATCGGCGCCCATCCTTTTCCAGGCCTCGAACAGCCCGGCGCGGCGCGGGTTCAGCAACACTCCGCGCGCCGTCACGCGCGATCCGGGCGTGATCAGCGCGGCGGCCAGCGCAAAGGCGGCGGAGGACGGGTCGGCGGGGGCGGCGTAATTCGCCGGACTCAATCTCTGGCCGCCCGTCACTTCTGCGGTCAGGCCGCTCACCCGCACTTCGCCGCCAAAAGCGGGCAGCATTCGTTCGGTGTGATCGCGGGACGGGGCGGGCTCGGTCACCCGCGTCACGCCCTCCGCTCCCAGACCGGCCAGCAGGACCGCGCTCTTGATCTGGGCGCTGGCGACCGGGGTTTCATAATCGACGCCCCGCAGGCGCGCGCCCCGGATCGTCATGGGCAGGCGCCCGTCCGTGGTCTCCAGCGCCGCGCCCATCAGGCGCAACGGCGCCGCCACGCGCTCCATGGGGCGGGCGCGCAGGGAGTCATCGCCCGTCAGGCGCGCCTGCACCCCCATGCCCGCGATGGCCCCGGCCAGCAAACGGGCGGAGGTGCCTGAATTGCCCAGATCAATATCCTGCGCCGGGCCGCGCCAGGGCGGCGCGCCGGTCACGCGCCAGGCGCCGTCGCCTGTTCGTTCGGTCTCCGCCCCCATGGCCTGCACCGCCTTCAACGTGGCCAGAACGTCCTCGCCCTCCAGCAGACCCGTGAGATCGGAACGGCCCGAAGCCATGGCGGCGAACATCACGGCGCGGTGGGAAACCGACTTGTCGCCCGGCGGCGAGAACACGCCCCGCAACGCCCCGGAAGGGGGCGCGGAGAGGGGGGACGGCGTGTGGTTTGTCACAGATCAAATGTCCCGGGCGGGTTGATCGAAATTAACGATGCTGCAATCAGATCGAATCAAGCTTTTGACAGGGGCGAAACTTCGTGGCAAGCGACCCGCCCTTCGTCAGGACCATTGCACATGAGGAACCGAACGCATGGCTCGTGCCGACCTTGGAGAAAAGCGCGTCTGCCCCGAATGCGAGGCCAAATTCTATGATTTGGGCCGCAATCCGGCTGTCTGTCCGAAATGCGGAACGAATTTCGACCCCGCGGAACTGGACGAGACTCTGAAAAAGCCGAAGCCGGCGGACGAGGAAAAGCCGAAATCGCCCAAGAAGTCGTCGGCGGACGACGATGACGAGGATGATGACGACGCGTCCGACGACAAGGACGATGACGAAGACGACGAAGAAGAAGACGACGGCTACGGCGACGAGGAAGACGATACGCCGGAGATCGACGAGGAAGGCGAGAAGATCGTTGTCGCCGATGACGAGGATGATGACGGCGATATCGACGTCGATTCCAAATATGACGACGATGACGACCTCGACGACGACGATCTGGACGATGATGACGACGATCTGGACATCGATCTGGACGATGACGACGAGGACGTGGACCTTGATGCCGACCTCGACGGCGACGAGGAAGACGAGGACGAAGACAAGAACTGAGAGTGATGGGCGTTTCGGCGCCCTTTCCTCTTGATCGCGGAAACGTTCGCGCATAGCTTCCGCGACCGCTCAAGCGCCCTTCCCAATGGCGCGGTTTTTTGAGCGTTGCATGACTTTGACGGTTCGGGGCCATAGCTCAGTTGGGAGAGCGCTTGAATGGCATTCAAGAGGTCGGCGGTTCGATTCCGCCTGGCTCCACCATCACCCCCGTCAATGCGCTGACAATGCGCCCCGCCGCTTGATCGGCCCGGCGCTCCTCCCCAAATAAAGACTCAACCAAACGCGCCGGAACAGCGCCGCGTGAAGGGCTGTTCAAAAAAGCAGGTTCAGGCCCGGTTCATGCCGGAAATGCGAAGCTTGCCGGCTATATAGCTGCTCTTGAGGAGGGCTAAAACATGATCACTTTCGACCACACCCAGCCCGAAAAACTGGATCCGCAGGCCTTTGCCGAATTCGGCGCGGAAGACGTTGTCTATGCGCGCCCCGTGGGCGGCCAGGAGTTGCTGGAGGAGCTGCCCGAATCGCGCAGCGAGATTGACGTCTCGAACGTGTACTACGCGGTTTATTCCGCCAGCGGCGCGCGGCTTGCCGTGGCGCAGAATCACCAGGCCGCGATTGCGATCGCCCGGGCCAATGACGTGGAACTGGTCAGCGTCCACTAGGGACGGACCGGCACTCTAAAAAAATCGAATTTGCAGACGCGCGGCCCGGCCTTCCGGTCAGGCCGCGTTTCTGTCTTTGCTTTCCGTCAGCAGCGCATACATCGCCGCGGCTGAATCCGCCTCTCTCAGGCGGTTGCGCTGGTTTTCGCGGCGGAAGAAGCGGGAAACCCGCGCCAGCGCCTTCAGATGCTCCGCATTGGCCGCGTCCGGGGCCAGCAGCAGGAACATCATGTCCACCGGCTCATCGTCGACGGCGTCATAATCGACGGCGCTGTCCAGCCGGGCGAACCATCCGCTGACCTTGTCCAGCCCCTCAAGCCGCGCATGCGGGATGGCAACGCCATATCCAACGCCCGTGGAGCCCAGCTTTTCCCGCTCCATCACCGCATCGAAAATCGCGCGGGCGTCGAGGCCGGTATCGACAGCGGCGCGCTCGCACAGCTTCTGCAGCGCGGCTTTCTTGCCGGTCACCCGCATGGCCGGAATGATCGCCTCGACGTTCAACAGATCGGATAAGTCCATTGGTTTTCCGGCCCTGCAAGGGGACGGTCTCCCTGTAAAAGAATACTGTTAGACCGTCCTCAGGACGATTTTGCGGCGGCCCGCTGCGGGTCCAGCCAGCCGATATTCCCGTCCGGCCGGCGATAGACGATGTTCACCGCGTCATGCGCGGCGTTGCGGAACAGCAGGAACGGCGCATCGCTCAGCTCCATCTCCAGCACCGCCATGCCGACCGGCATGACGCGCAGCTCACGCGTCGATTCAGCCACGATAACCGGTTCGCTGGTTTCATTCTGGTCGGAAGCCGCGTCCGCGGCGTTGCGCCCCTCCAGAACCATCAGCGGCACATCTTCGACCGGCGGTTCGGCTTTCATGCCGGGACCGTGATCCTTGAGGCGGCGCTTGTAGCGCCGCAGACGCTTGTCCATGCGCCCCATCGAGTCGTCGCAGGCGGCATAGGCGTCACCGCCTTCGCCGCTGGTCTGGAACATCACGCCAGAAGGTAGGTGCAATGACGCCTTAACGCGGAACTGTCCGCCATTCTTGGTGATCGTGACCAGCGCTTCCGCCGGGCGGTTGAAATATTTCTCAACGCTTTCATTGATGCGGTCGGAAACGCGCTCTCTGAGAGCGTCGGAGAGATCAACGCCTTTGGCGACGAATTGTGTTTGCATAGTTGTCAGGACTGCCTTTCGCGTCTGTCGAAAGCGCGCGGCGGGGCCCGCGGTAAAAATCGGGCCGGACCCTAGACGCGCGCGCCCCCGAGTCAATTACCGAGAGTCAGGCGGTGCGCTTCAATAGCCTGCGACGCTGCACCGATGAAGGGATGCGCATCGCCTCACGGTATTTCGCAACCGTCCGGCGGGCAATCTTGATGTCCTGTTCGCCGAGCATTTCGACGATGCGGTCGTCGGAAAGCACCGCATCGGGAGTTTCCGCGTCGATCATCGCCTTGATGCGGTGACGCACCGCTTCGGCCGAGTGGCCCTCGCCGCCATCGGAGGCGGGAATCGAGGAGGTGAAGAAATATTTCAGCTCGAACAGGCCGCGCGGCGTGGCGGCGTATTTGTTGGAGGTGACGCGGCTGACGGTGGATTCGTGCATCTCGATCGCGTCGGCCACGGTTTTCAGGTTCAACGGCCGCAAATGCTCCACGCCGTGCACGAAAAAGGCGTCCTGCTGACGCACGATCTCCGAGGCGACCTTGAGGATGGTGCGCGCGCGCTGGTCCAGGCTTTTGACCAGCCAGGAGGCATTGGCGTGGCACTCGCTGATGAAGGCCTTGTCCTCGTCCTTCATCTGGGCGCCGGAAATTTCCGCGTAATAGCGTGAATTGACCAGGACGCGGGGCAGGGTGTCGCTGTTCAGCTCCACCGCCCAGCCGCCGCCGGCCTTTTCGCGGATCATCACGTCCGGTTCGATCGCCGCCGCGCCTTCCGCCCCGAAGGCATGGCCGGGCTTGGGCGTCAGGGCCCGCAGCTCCGCGATCATCTCGTTCATATCTTCGGAATCGACCCCGCAGGCCTCGCGCAGCCCGTCATAATCATGGCGCGCCAGAAGCGGCAGGTTCTCGACCAGCGCCTCCATGGCCGGATCGAAGCGGTTGCGGTCCTTGAGCTGCAGCGCCAGGCATTCCTGAAGCGAACGGGCCATCACCCCGGTCGGCTCGAAGCCCTGCATCAGCTGGATCACGCCCTCTATGCGGTCCTCGGACACGCCCAGCTGCTCGGCCGCGGCGTCCATTTCCAGACGCAGATAGCCGTCCTCTTCCACCATTTCGGCCAGCCATGACCCGATCAGCCGGGTCTTGGCGTCTGTAACCGCCATGGAAAGCTGGGACAGCAGGTGATCTTTCAGCGTGACCGGCGTAGCGCCGGCCGCGTCTTCCATGCCGGAATCGTCAAACCCGCCCTTGCCCGAGCCTGCGCGCGACCAGTCCGTGTCGCCGCCGACGCTGTGCTTGTCGGCCACGCTCTCATCGGGATGAAGACTGTCGGCATCGGCGTCCAGGGAGGATTCGGCGGCGGCGCTGACGCGGTCGTCGCTGATCTCGACTTCCTGAATGCGGTCGCTCTCTTCGCGCTGACCAGCCACTTCGGGCTCTTCGGACCGCTCCTCGCGGTCATCGCGCTCCAGAAGGGGATTCTTTTCCAGTTCGGTCTCGACGAATTCCGCAAGCTCGATATTCGACAGCTGCAGCAGTTTGATCGCCTGCTGCAGTTGCGGCGTCATGACCAGGGACTGGCCCTGTCTGATCTCAAGTCGTTGCGAGATCGCCATAATTCGTTAGCGGTTCAGTCGGTTTTCTAATCAAACTGAACCGAACCTATGCGAAAGCCCTTAATGAAAGCTGTCGCCGAGGTACAATCGTTTGACTTCAGGGTTCGCGCGCACCTCGGTGGGCGAGCCTTCGAAGAGCACTTCGCCATCATAGATGATCGAGGCGCGGTCGGTGATTTCCAGCGTTTCGCGGACATTGTGGTCGGTGATCAGAATGCCGATGCCGCGATTGCGCAGGAACATGATCAGTTCCCGGATATCGGCGATGGCCAGCGGGTCGATGCCCGCGAACGGCTCGTCCAGCAGGATGAAGCTGGGGCGCGTGGCCAGCGCCCGGGCAATCTCCACCCGGCGCCGTTCGCCGCCCGACAGCGCCATGGCGGACGCATCGCGCAGATGTTCGATATGCAGTTCTGACAGCAGGGAATCCACGATCTCCCGCTGCACCGTCTTGTCGCGTTCGACCAGTTCGACCACGCCAAGAATATTGTCCTGCACAGACAGGCCCCGGAAGATCGAGGCTTCCTGCGGCAGATAGCCGATGCCCAGACGCGCGCGCTGATACATGGGCAGGGAGATAATATCCTCGCCATCCATGCAGATCGCGCCGCTATCGGCCGAAACCAGCCCGGTGATCATGTAGAAGCACGTGGTCTTGCCGGCTCCGTTCGGACCCAGCAGTCCGACAACCTCGCCCCGTTTCAGGCTGAGATCGACGCCCTTCACCACCAGACGGCGGCCATAGGACTTTTTCAGCTCACGGATCTGCAGCCCGTCCGAGGGAAGGTCCTCGGGCCGGATCTCGTCCGTCTCGCCGGGCCGTTCCAGATCACTCGCAGTTGTCACGCTGCTCCGCCTCTCCGTCCGGATAGAGAACCACGCGCACGCGGTCATCGCCGCCCATGCTCTGCTTGCCGTCCATGGTCGAATTGCCCGTCACCAGATCGACCGTCAGCTTGTCGCCGGTCGAGACGTCACAACCCTGCTTGACCACCACGTCGCCGGTCATGACCAGCGTCTCGGTCGTGATGTCGTACACGGCGCGCTGGCCGCGGGCCGTTTCCTCCGGCGTGATGTAGAAAACATCGCCGGTCGCGATCACCGTTTCCATCGCGCCCATGGAGCCGGGGCCGCCGGTCTGGCCGGCCTTCTCGAACTCGACTTCGAGGCGGTTGGACAACAGGCGCGCCTGGCCCTGTGTCGCCTCGACATTGCCTTCGAAAATGGCCCGGCCCTCGTCATTGCGAAGCTCGGAACGGTCCGAGTCGATCAGGATCGGGCCTTCGGCCTTGCCGATCTGGGCGGCGGCGGGCGTGGCGGCAACCGCCAGAGCCAAGGCCAGGATGAAACCCTTCATTCTTGCGTCTCCGTCTGTTCGGCGCGCGCCGGGCGCTCCTTGTCCTGTTCGAGCACCGTTTTCACGTCGCCCTCAAAATGCAGCACGCGGCCGTCTTCTTCAAACCGCCAGCGTTTGGCCTGGACCGTTCCCATCGGGCCGCGGGCCTCGACAGGCTGATCGCCTTCCGCGTCCTTCGTGGTCAGATCGACCTTGGCGCGGCTGGTCGTGAACGCGTAGCCCGAACGGGTCGTCAGGTCCACGTCCGCAATCAATTCCAGCATCTTGTTCCTGGAATCATAGCGGCCGCGGGCGGCGGCGGCGTTGGTCGGGTCGGTATCCGGATTCTCGTTATCCGGATCGATCAGCAGGCGCGGCAATTCCAGTTCGGTGATGTCGGGTGAATCTTCGGGCCGGCGCAGGGCCTGCTGGGCGGTGACGATCACCGCGTTGCCGACAGCGTCGCGGCCTGTGAAGCGGGGATTTTCCATGCGCACCGCGCCGTCATCGGCGCGGAACTCGATCTCCGGCGCGGGCGCGCCGCCGCTCATCAGAATGACGACAAGGATGACAACGCCCAGCCCGGCCGCGGCCGCCCACAGCGCCCAGCGGATCTTGTGGACGAAGGCCGAACGCCGGCGCGCCGCGGCCAGCGACGTGGCGCGGCGGGGCTGTTCGCCCAGATGGCTGCCATGCATGGCGTCGCTCATCCGATCCTAAATCCTGTCCGTCCGGGGAATATGCATCGGCCTCAATATATTCGCGAATGCGGCGTTTGCACGACTATCCGCTATGGGAAAACACATCGCTATCGCCCCAGCCCGCCAGATCCAGCGCCGCACGCACGCCCAGAGCGGCAAAAACGCCCCGCGCCAGCTCCATCCGGCCTTCGCGCTCCAGCATCACGGTCAGCCGGTCGCGCAACTGATGCAGGTGCAGCACGTCGCTGGCCGCGTATTGCTGCTGTTCGGGCGTCAGCTCCGCCGCGCCCCAGTCGGAGCTTTGCTGCTGCTTGCTGATCTCAATGCCCAACAGCTCGCGCGACACGTCTTTCAGGCCGTGCCGGTCCGTATAGGTCCGCGCCAGCTTGGACGCCATCTTGGTGCAGAAAACGGGGTTCAGGTCCACGCCCAGACGGTGGCGGATGACCGCCACGTCGAAGCGCGCGAAATGCAGAATTTTCTCGATCCCCTCATCGGCCAGCAGGGCCTTGAGGTTCGGGCAGTCATAGCTCGACCGGTCTAGCTGGACCAGGTGCGCATCGCCGTCGCCCGCGGAAAGCTGGACCACGCATAGCGGGTCCCGCAACACGTTCAGCCCCATCGTCTCGGAGTCGACGGCGATCGCGCTGGCCGCGTCCAGGCCATGTCCGGCGGGCAGGTCGCCCTTGTGCAGGTGTATCGTCATGCCCGCTTTAGAGCGCGAAACGCCCCGGCGCGGCAAGCCCCGAATGCCCGCCGGTTTCAACTATGGCTGGCCTACCGTGAATTCGACCGTTTCATCCTCGGCTGTCTCGAAATCCAGCGTCACGGATACCGTGTCGCCGGCCTCGACCGCCTCGAGACCGAAAATCATCAAGTGATAGCCGCCCTGTTCCAGCCGCGCCTCGCCGCCGGCCGGAATCTCCACGGCCTCCACGCGCCGCATCCGCATCACGCCCTCCTCCATCGAATTCTGATGCAGTTCGATGCGGTAGGCGGCTTCAGCCGACGCGCCGATCAGGCGGTCCGCGCCGCCTGCATTGGTCATTGTCGCATAGCCCGCCGTGATGTCGCGCCCCTGCGGCGGGGTGCGGATCAACGCGTCTGAAACGGAAATGTCCGGCGCAGCGGATTCGCCGCCGCCGGAACAGGCGGCCAGAATGACGGCGAGGAGAGTAATCAGGAAATATTTCATGTCGTGCGCCCGCAATTGTTTCGACCTGGAACATCTGAATTATCCCAGCCATCAGGCGCGCGGAAGCGAGGCGAAACATCGCAGGCGCCGAAATTGAAAAGGGCGGCCTGCAAGGACCGCCCTTTTCGGACCAGAAAGAACCCGGCGGCTATTCGGCCGCTTCGATGCCGAGCTGGCCGGCAAGGTCCAGATCGAAGGCCGGCGGCTCCCCGCCGTCGCCCTGCAGGTAGTGATCCATCCAGCGCATCAGGCGCAGCGCATAGTCATATTGCGCCGCGGCCTTGCGGTTGCCGTGCCCTTCGCCCGGATAGAAGACTAGGCGCACCGGCGCTTCGCTGCGCAGTTTGAGATGCCGGTAAAGCTCCATGGACTGGCTGGGGTGCACGCGCGTGTCGTCTTCGCCGTGAAGGATCAGCGTCGGCGTTCTCGACTCGCCAGCATAATAGATCGGCGAAACTTCCAGCATGGTCTGCCAGTCTTCCCACGGCCATTTGCGGGCATGGACATTGTACATCTCGTCAGGGATGTCGGTGGTGCCGAACTTGGAAATCTGGTCGGAAATGCCCACGAACATCACGCTGGCGGCAAAGTGCTCGCTCAACGCCGTCGCGCCCCAGGCGGACGCATAGCCGCCATAGGAGCCGCCGGTGATCCCGGCGCGGTCCGGATCGACAATCCCGGCTTCCGCCAGAGCGCCGATCGCGTCCACAAGATCGTTGAATTCCTTGCCGGCGTAATCGTTCTGATGCTGCTTGGCATAGGCGACGCCGCGGCCTGTGGAGCCGCGATAGTTCGGCCAGAAAGCGGCATAGCCCTGACCGGCGGCGACCTGCCCCGGTTCGGAATAGCGCGTGTGCCAGCCATTGGAACGGTGCGCCTCGGGGCCGCCATGGACCAGCATCATCAGCGGCCAGCCGCCCGCCGGCGCCTCGCCATTCGGGGTGACCAGCACGCCCTGCACCATCTGGCCGTCGCGCGCTTCGTATTCAAACACGCGCTGATTGGCCAACTGGCGGTTTTCCAGCCAGCCATTGTGATCGGCCCAGAGCGCAAACGCGCCGTCCGCCGCGGCCGCATAGAGATTCTTCGGATGATCCGGCGCGTCGGCGATCAGGCCGATGCGGTTCCGCTCCGCGCCCAGCGCCACGTCGCGGGCGATCAGCTCTTCCGGCTGGTCCAGATTGCGCAGCGCTTCGCCGTCCGAGGAATAGACGGTCAGCCGACTCTGCACGCCCTCATGGATAATGGCCAAGATTTCCCCGCCCGACAGCCATTCCACGTCCATGACATGATGTTCCGCCTCCGGTTCGACCGGCTGGTAAGCGCCGGTTTCGGCATTGGCGATCATCATGACGCCCGCCGAAGGATCATTGATGTCGATCCCGGCGGTCATGGCTATGGCCTCGCCCGAGGGGGAGAACTTGTAGAGGCCCAGCTTGCCGGGCGTCTCGATAACCGAGACCGGCTCGCCATTCGCGTCCAGCACATGGACCTGACGCTTCATGTAGTAATCGTCGATCAGCGGCGTCGGGGCGACCGAAACCGCCAGACGCTGCCCGTCATCGGAAATCACCAGATTGGAAAGATCGCCCTCCGGTCCGATCCGCTCGGCCTGCGGGGGCGTGTCGGCGGTGTTCAGACGGACGCGCCAGAGATGGGAGAATTCGTGGTCTTCTTCATAGACCCAGGCCTTGAAGCCCTTGTCCTTCAGCTTCTCCTCGGTCTTGTCCCCGGCTTCCTTGGCGATGAAATAGATCATGTCGCCGTTCGGGCCCCAGACATAATCCTCGATATTCGCATCCATGCCGAAGACACGCTGCGCCTCGCCGCCATCCACGTCGATCGACCAGATGGCGTCATGTTCGTCATCGCCGCGTTTGGAAACGAAGCTGACCGCGCCGCCATCGGGGCGCCAGGCGATATCCGATACGCCCTCGCCGCCGGTGACATAGGCGCGATTGGAGTTCTCGCCCCATGCGACATAAAGCTGGCTGTCCGGCGCGCCGTCTTCGTCGCCGGTCAGCACGTTGCGCGGCGCGTCGATCACATAGGCGATGCGCGATCCGTCAGGCGAAACGGCCTGACCGTCGACATGCGTGACCTTCGCCAGATCCTCCACGCCCATGGGCTGGGCGAGCGCCGCCGTGGCCGCCAGCGCGGCCCCGGGCGTCAAAAGCATGAATTTCATTTTCGATATTCCCCGTCGAGTGCGTCGTGTCTCGACGGGGGAAGCTAGAGCCGGGCGTCCGGCCCGGCAAGGCGGGCGGCGGAGATCAGCCTTTCCAGAAACCCACCATGGCGCGCACTTCGTCCATCACCGGCTCGGCAACGGCGCGGGCGCGCTCCGCCCCATCCGTCAGGACGCGGTCGATCTCGCCGGTCTCGGTCAGCAGGCGGCGCAGCTCGGCGGTGACCGGGGCCAGATGCTCCACCGCAATCTCGGCCAGCGCCGGTTTGAACGCGCCAAAGCCCTGCCCGGCGTATTCCGCCAGCACCGCCTCATCGCTGCGCCCGGACAGCGCGGCGAAAATGCTGACGAGGTTCTTCGCCTCGGGCCGCGCCTTCAGCTCTTCCAGAGTGTCGGGCAGCGGCTCGGGATCGGTCTTCGCCTTCTTGATCTTGCGCGCGATGGCGTCGGCGTCATCGGTCAGATTGATGCGCGACAGATCCGACGGGTCCGACTTGGACATTTTCTTGGAGCCGTCCTTCAGGCTCATGATGCGCGCGCCCGGCCCCTGGATCAGCGGTTCGGGCAGCGGGAAGAAGCCCGGCGCGTCATAATCGCGGTTGAACCGGTCGGCGATGTCGCGGCTGAGCTCCAGATGCTGTTTCTGGTCCTCGCCCACCGGCACGTCGGTGGCCTTGTAGAGAAGGATGTCCGCGGCCTGCAGCACCGGATAGGTGTAAAGGCCGACGCTGGCGCGTTCCTTGTTGTCGCCGGATTTTTCCTTGAACTGCGTCATACGGTCCAGCCAGCCCAGACGCGCCGTGCAATTGAAAACCCAGGCCAGCTCCGCATGTTGCGGCACGCCCGATTGCGGAAAGATCGTCGCCTTCTTGGGGTCCAGCCCGGCGGCCAGATACGCCGCCGCGATGCCGCGGCGCTGTTCGACCAGCTGTTTGGGATCCTGCCACACCGTGATGGCGTGCATGTCGGCCACGAACAGGAACGGATTTTCCTCCTGCATAGCGACGAATTTCTTCAGGGCGCCGAGATAATTGCCCAGATGCAGGGACCCGGAGGCCTGAATGCCGGAAAGAATGCGCTTGGGACCGCGATAGTCGGATTTTTCATGCTGGCTCATGGGCGCGGTTTATGGCGGCGCGGGCGGTGGCGCGCAAGACACCCGTCAGCGCCGCACAAACACGCCTTTCAGGTCCGCCGTGCGCGTCGCCCGCACAGCCAGCGCCGTGACCAGATAGACAATCCCCCCTGCCGCGCTCAAACCAACCGCCAGCAATATATCCAGGGCGATAGACTGATTGAGCCAGGGGGACAGCGCCCGCCCGCCGAACCACAGCGCCGCGCCCATCAGGCCCGCCGCGATCAGAATGCGCGGCAAGCGGGCGAACAGGCGCCTGTCGGGCGCATAGAGCCCGTCCCGCACCAGCCGTTGCAAAAGCAGCAGCGTATTGATCCAGCCAGAGGCCAGCGTGCCGATGGCAAGCCCGACAAAATCCATTCCGCCAAAGAAAAGGCCGGCCCCGATCACGACATTGGCGACCATGGCAATCACGGCATAGATCATCGGCGTCTTGGTGTTCTCCCGCGCATAGAAGCCCGGCTGGAAAACCTTCACCAGCACGAAGGCCGGCAGGCCGAGTGCGAAGATGAAGACCGCAATCGCCGTATTGCGGGCGTCGGTCTCGGTAAACGCGCCGTGCTGATAGAGCGCGCCGATCAGGAAGTCCGGGATCACCGCCAGCGCGACCGCCGCGGGCAGGGTCAGCAGCATGGACAGCTCGAACGCCCGGTTCATGGTCTGGTTTGCGCCGGCGGCATCGTCCGCGCCCAGCCGCTTGGAGAGCGCCGGCAGCAGCGCCACGCCCATGGCGATTCCCACCATGCCCAGCGGCAGCTGATACAGCCGGTCGGCGTAATAGAGCCAGGATACGGCCCCCGGCTGGATGGAGGCGATGGCCGAGGACACCACGATATTGATCTGGATCGCCCCGGCTGAAAGCACGCCCGGCACGCCCAGCATGACCAGGCGTTTCACGCCCGGCGTCCAGCGCGGCCGGGGAAAGCGCAGCTTCACCCCCATGCGGCGGCAGGACCAGTAGACCAGCGCGACCTGCAGAATGCCCGACAAGGCCACGCCGATGGAAAGCCGCAGGGCGGTTTCTGTCTGGCTCTCGCCCTGTGAAAACCACAGGATCGCGACCAGCACGATATTCAGGAAGATCGGCGCGGCGGCGGCGGCGGCGAATTTGTCGCGCGCATTCAGTATGCCGCTGAACATCGCGGTCAGCGACATGAACAGCAGATAGGGCATGGTGATCTGGGTGTAGAGCACCAGCAGGCCGAACAATTCCGGATCGTCCGCCTTGCCGAAACCAAAACTATAGGCCAGCCAGGGCATGGCGATGATCGCCAGAACCGTCAGCGCACCCACCACCAGCGTCAGCCCGCTCAAAACATCGGAGGCGAACCGGTCCGCCGCCTCCTGTCCCTCCGCGGCGATGCGGCGGGAATAGAGCGGCACGAAGGCGGCGTTGAACGCGCCCTCGGCAAAGACGCGGCGGAACAGGTTGGGAAAGCGGAAGGCCAGAAGAAAGATGTCCGCAACCGGCCCGGCGCCCAGCACGCCCGCCAGCAGCATCTCCCGAACGAAGCCGAGAATCCGGCTGACCAGCGTGTAACCGCCGATGACGAAGGTGGACCGCAGCAGCCTCATCGCGCGGGCGAGGAGGGGGCGCGGCGCAGGCCGCGCGCGCTGGTCGAATCTTCCATGGCGGCTTCCTGCCTTCCCATCGCATTTAAGAGCCGCGCGCCCAGATCGGCGCGAATCGCTTCGCCGGTGATCTTATTCCCGTTCGCGTCGGCGACGTAGAACACATCGACGGCCCGCTCCCCCCGGCTTTCGATATGCGCCGAGCCCACCGTCATGCCGCAATCGGCCAGAACCCGGGCGAGGTCGCGCAACAGGCCGGCGCGGTCACGGCCCGAAACCTCGATCACCGTATGGCGTTCGGACGCCTCATCGTCGAAATCCACCTCCGGTTCGACCGCGAAGACGGCCTCGCGGGCGCGGGCCTGCGGCTCGATCTCACGGGTCTCCGGCGGGCGGCCTTCGGCGGCCGCCACGACGACCGCCTCCAGATGATCCAGCGCGTCCGGCGCCTGATCGGCGAAGGGCGCGCCTTGCGGGGTCTGCAGATAGAAAACGTCGAAAGCGCGCCCCGACTCGGTCGTGAAAATGCGCGCATCCACCACGTCCGCGCCTTCGGCCGCCACGGCGGCGGCCAGATCGGCAAACAGGCCGGGGCGGTCAGGGGCGGTGACCAGCAACTCCACCGCGCCGCGCTGGCGGATCGTTTCGGCGCGGCTGGCAGCCTTGTTCTGCAGCCAGACGGCATCGGCGAACCCGGCGTGCCGGTTCAGCGCGTCGCGGCTGAAGGCCAGCCAGTAGGCGTCCTCCAGATCGTCCAGCCATGCGCGCACCGCCTCGCTTTCGCTCGCCTTGCGGATGCGGTCGCGCCGCATCTCCGCGCGGGCGGAAAGACTATGCTCGGCGCGCTGGGCCGATTCACCGCTGCGGCTTTTCAGCGCCGAATGGGTGAGGCGGTAGAGTTCGCGCAGCAGCTCCGCCTTGAAATCATTCCACACGCCCGGCGCCACGGCGCGGATATCGGCGACCGTCAGGCAGAGCAGCAGGCCCAGCCGCTCCGGCGTTTCCACCAGATCGGCGAAATCGGCGATCGTCTTGGGATCGCCCAGATCCCGGCGCTGCGCCGCATCGCTCATGTCCAGATGATGTTTGATCAGCCAGACGATGAGGTCCGCCTCCTTCGCCGCCAGCCCCCAGCGTTCGCAGGCCGCGCGCGCCGCCTTGGCGCCCTCCTCGCACTGGTCGCCGCCGGCCTTGCCCGTGTCGTGCAGCAGCATGGCCAGATACAGTGCCCGGCGGTTTTTCAGCGTCGGCATGACTTCGGAGGAAACCGGGTGACGCTCGCTCTCGCGCCCGCGCTCGATGGCGGCCAGCGTGCCGATGGCCCGCATCGTGTGCTCATCCACCGTGAAGGCGTGATACATATTGAACTGGGTGCGCCCGACCACCCGCCCGAATTCCGGCAGATAGACGCCCAGAACCCCGGCATCGATCATCACCCGCAGGATGGCCGCGGGCGCGTCCGTATCGGTCAGGATCGCAAAAAAGATATCCCGCGCCTTGGGGTCGGCGCGCAGCGTCTCGCCGATCAGGTTCAGCGAATCCCGCGCCGTGGCGATGGCGTCCGGGTGGATATCGACGCCCAGCCGGTCGGCCTGAAGAAAGATATCCAGCAACAGGCGGGGCCGGGCCTCCACAACCGCATCATCCGAAAACGCCAGCCGCCCGTCGACGATGCGATAGGCGTCGTCCTCCAGCGGTTTGCGGGCATGGCGTGGCGTGGTCCGGGCGACGCCCTCCGGCGCGCGCTTGGCGTGCAGCGCCTCCAGCCGCGCGCTCGCCACCCGCACCAGCGCGCCGACATCGGTGGCGACGCGGAAATAGGCGCGCATGAACAGCTCCACCGCCGGCTCGAACGTGGCGTCGGAATAGCCCATTCGCGCCGCCAGCTCCGGCTGATAGTCGAAGCTCAGCACCTCCTGCGCCCGGCCCGCTGCGTCATGCAGATGCAGGCGCACGGTCCACAGGAACTCTATCGCCGCTTCATAACGCTCGGCGTCGGCCTCGCTGAGCAGGCCGCGCACCGGCAGGCCCGCCAGCCCCTCCTCAGGGAACAGGGCCTGCGCGATCCAGCTCAGCGTATTGAGGTCGCGCAGCCCGCCCTTGCCGTCCTTGATGTCCGGCTCGACCATGAACCGCGAAGCCCCGGCGCGGGCTAGCCGCGCGTCGCGCTCGCCCAGCTTGGAAGCGACGAAGCGCGCCTGACGGCCAATAATCGCCTCATCCTTCAAGCGCTTTCGGAATGTCTCGAACAGGGCGGCGTCCCCGGCCAGCAGCCGCGAATCCAGCATGGAGGTCAGCACCACGTGATCGGCGCGCGCCCGCGACATGCACTCGTCCAGCAGCCGCGCCGAATGGCCCACCTTCAGGCGCAGATCCCACAGCGCATAGAGCATTGTCTCGATGATCTTCTCTTCCCGCCCGGTCTTGTGGGTGGAGCGCAGAAAGAGAAGGTCGATGTCCGAATGCTGGGCCAGCACGCCGCGCCCGTAACCGCCCACCGCGATCACCGCGAAACCCGCCTCGTCCCCCGGCGCGTCGGGCGGATGCAGCGCCTCCCCCGCATAGCGGTACAATCCCTTCACCAGCGTATCGGCGCCCGCAGCCATCGCGCGCGCCACGTCCAGCGACGATCTGGAGCCGGAATTGAGGCTGGCCAGCGCCGCGTCGCGGTCCATCTGGAAACGCGTTTTCAGAAGCTCGTGGATTTCCGTTTGCGGCTCGTCCGGGGACTTCGCCGCCGCGATCAGCGTATCGCCGAAATCGCTCATTCTCAGGCCTCTCCTCCGCCCAGCCGCTTGAGCCGGTAGAGTATTTCAAGCGCCTCTTTCGGCGAAACCGCGTCCGGGTCGATTTCCTTCAGGGCGTTTTCCACCTCGCTCTTGCGTTCCGGCTCCGGCGCGGCGGCGGCGAACAGCGGCAGCTCGCGCAACGCCTCGCCGGGCCCGTCCGACTCCAGCCGTTTCAGCACCGCCTCGGCCCGGCGCGTGGCGGCGGAGGGCAGGCCCGCCAGCTTGGCGACCTGTACGCCGTAGGACCGGTCCGCCGCGCCGGGCCCGACCTCGTGCAGGAACACCAGATCGCCCTGCCATTCCCGCGCTTTCAGGGAAACATTGGCGACCTCGCCGCCACTTTCGGCCAGCGATGTCAGTTCGTGATAATGGGTCGCGAACAGGGCGCGGGACTTGTTCACCTCAAGCAGATGCTCCGCGCAGGCCCAGGCGATGGCGAGGCCGTCGAACGTCGCGGTGCCGCGCCCGATTTCGTCCAGGATCACGAAGCTGCGGGGCGAGGCCTGGTTCAGGATCGCCGCGGTCTCGATCATCTCCGCCATGAAGGTGGAGCGCCCGCGCGCCAGGTCGTCCGCCGCGCCAACGCGCGAGAACAGCCGGTCCACCACCCCGATCCGGGCTGTGCGCGCCGGTATGAAGGCCCCGGCCTGCGCCAGGATCACGAACAGCGCGTTCTGCCGCAGATAGGTGGATTTGCCGGCCATGTTGGGGCCGGTCACAAAGGTCAGGCGCGGGCAGTCCTTGGCATCGCCGTCCAGCTTGCAGTCATTGGGCGTGAAGGGTTCGCCCTCGCGCTTCAGCGCCGCCTCGACCACCGGGTGCCGCCCGCCGTCGACCTCGAAGCAGAGCGAGGAATCGACCACGGGGCGCACCGCGTCTGTGCGCGCGGCCTCTTCGGCCAGCGCGGCGAACACGTCCAGCTCGGCCAGTCCCTCGGCTGCGGCGCGCAGGGCATTCGCCTCGCCGTCGGCGCGCCCGCAAAACTCGCGGAATATCTCTTCCTCGATCCGCTGGGCGCGGTCCGCCGCCCCGGCGATCTTCGATTCCAGCTCCGACAGCTCGACCGTGGAAAAGCGCACCGCGTTCGCCATGGTCTGGCGATGGATGAACGTCTCGGACAACGGCGCGCGCATCATGGCGTCGGCGTTTTTCGCCGAGACTTCCACGAAATAGCCCAGCACATTGTTGTGCTTGACCTTCAGCGCCTTGATCCCGGCCTTGTCCGCGTAGTCGGCCTGCAGGGAGGCGATCACCCGGCGACTCTCGTCCTTCAGCTTGCGCGCCTCGTCCAGCGGCGCGGCCCAGCCCTCGGCGATGAACCCGCCATCCGACAAGCGCAGCGGCGGTTCTGGCCGGAACGCCTTGCCGAGGTCGCGCGCCAGCTCGGCCAGTTGCGGCTTGTCGGCGATGGATATGCGCGACAGCGCCGCCTCGACCGAGTCCGGCGGCCGCGCCAGACGCGCCTCCGCGAACAGGGCGCAGATTTCCTCGCACTGGCGCAGCGCGGTTCCGATGGCGAGCAGGTCGCGCGGCCCGCCCCGCTGCAATTGCAGGCGGGACAGCGCCCGCGCCAGATCGGCCGAGGCTTTCAGCGCGGCGCGCAGATCGGCGCGGATTTCCGACTGATCGAGAAAGAACTCTACCCCGTCATGGCGCGCCGAAATCGCCGCCGGGTCGACCAGCGGGCGCGACAGCCAGTTATGCAGGCAGCGCGCGCCGGGCCCCGTTACCGTCCGGTCGATGGCGTGCAGCAGCGACCCCGCCTTGTCGCCGCGCACCGTGCGCTCGATCTCCAGGCTGGCGCGCGTCGGCGGGTCGATCCGCAGATAGGCCGCCGAGGCCGCCCGGCGCGGCGCGGCCAGGGCTGGCGCGCCGCCCGCCTGGGTCAGGCTCATATAGTCCAGCAGCGCCCCCGCCGCCGCCAGTTCGGACCGGGTGAAATCGCCGAACGCCTCCAGCGAGGCCACCGCGAAATGATCCTTCAGCCGCCGTTCCCCGGCGGCGGCGGAGAAATTGGCGTCCGGCAGCGGCGTCAGGGACGCCCCGCCCAGATTGCTCATCGCCACTTTCATCCAGCGCGCCTCGCAGGCGCTCTCCGATGCGATAATCTCGCTCGGCCCCAGCGCGGCCAGCTCGGCGGCCAGCGCGCCGGTCTCCAGCGGCGCGGCGCAGAACTCCCCCGTCGAGACATCCGCCCAGGCCATCGCCATTTCGCCCGAGCCCAGCCGCGCGACACAGGCGAGATAATTGGCGCTGCGCGCGTCCAGCAGCGAATCCTCGGTCAGCGTGCCGGGTGTAACCACCCGCACGATCTCCCGCCGCACCACGGCCTTTGAGCCGCGCTTCTTCGCCTCCTTCGGGTCCTCGGTCTGCTCGCACACCGCCACGCGGAAACCCTTGCGGATGAGGCGGGACAGATAGGTCTCCGCGGTCGCGGCGGGCACGCCGCACATCGGAATGTCCTCGCCCAGATGCTTGCCGCGCTTGGTCAGCGCGATGTCCAGCGCCTCGGCGGCCTTCACCGCGTCCTCGAAGAACAGCTCGTAGAAGTCGCCCATCCGGTAGAACAGCAGCGCCTCCCCGGCCTGTTCCTTCACGTCCAGGAACTGGGCCATCATCGGCGTCACGCCCTCACGGGAAGGCGGGGTCTTGGCGGGGCGGTCTGCGTCCATGAGCGCGAGCCTAAGACGCCGCGTGCATCGCGCAAGAGCGGCCTGCTTGTCGCGCTGTCAGGGCCTCACTAGGCTTGCCGTGAATGCGGCGCGCTGCGGCGCAATGCGATGTGAGGGAAAACCAGATCCATGGCCGATGACTCGCGCGCCTTTTCCGACGAGGAAGCGCTGAATTTCCACAAACAGCCCCAGCCCGGAAAGCTGGCGGTCACGCCCACCAAGCCGATGTCGACCCAGCGCGACCTGAGTCTGGCCTATTCGCCGGGCGTCGCGGTCCCTGTGAAGGCCATCGCGCAGGACAAGGACCTCGCCTACGACTACACCTCCAAAGGCAATATGGTGGCGGTCGTCTCCAACGGCACGGCTATTCTGGGCCTTGGCAATCTGGGGGCCATGGCCTCCAAGCCGGTGATGGAGGGCAAGTCGGTCCTCTTCAAACGCTTCGCCGACGTCGATTCCATCGACCTGGAGATCGAGGCCGAGGAGATCGACGAATTCGTCCAGTGCGTGGAGAAATTCGGCCACAGCTTCGGCGGCATCAATCTGGAGGACATCAAGGGCCCGGAATGCTTCATCATCGAGCAGCGCCTGCGCGAGGCCCTGGATATCCCGGTTTTCCATGACGACCAGCACGGCACGGCCATCATCTCCGCCGCCGGCATTCTGAATGCGTGCGAACTGACGGGGCGCGAAATCAAGGACCTCAAGGTCGTGGTCAATGGCGCGGGCGCGGCCGGCATCGCGGTGCTGGAACTGCTGCAGGGCATGGGCCTGCGCAGCGAGAACGCGCTGCTGTGCGACTCCAAGGGCGTGATCTTCCAGGGCCGCGAAGAGGGCATGAACCAGTGGAAGGCCGCTCACGCGACCGACACGGACGCCCGCAGCCTGGAAGACGCCCTGAAGGACGCGGACTGCTTCATCGGTCTTTCCGTGGCCGGCGCGGTGACCAAGGAGATGGTGCGGGACATGGCCGACAACCCGATCATCTTCGCCATGGCCAATCCCGATCCCGAGATCCGGCCCGAGGAAGTGGCCGAGGTGCGCAATGACGCCATCATGGCGACCGGGCGGTCCGACTATCCCAACCAGGTCAATAATGTCCTCGGTTTCCCTTACATCTTCCGCGGCGCGCTGGACGTGCGCGCCCGCACCATCAACGAGGATATGAAAATCGCCGCCGCCCGCGCGCTGGCTGAACTGGCCAAGCAGGACGTGCCGGACGAGGTCGCCGCCGCCTATCACGGCAAACGCCCCAGTTTCGGGCGCGACTACATCATCCCCACCCCGTTCGATCCGCGCCTGATCTCCTTTGTGCCGCCCTATGTGGCGCAGGCCGCCATGGATACGGGCGTGGCGCGCAAGCCGATCGAGAACATGGACGCCTATCGCCGCGCGCTAGCCCGCCGGCTGGACCCGTCCGCGGCGCTGCTTCAGCGCGTGCAGAGCGCGGTGCGCAGCGAGAACAAGACCATCGTCTTTTCCGAGGGCGAAGAGCCCAGCGTCATCCGCGCCGCTTTCGCTTTCCAGAAGGACGGGCTGGGCAAGGCCATCCTGATCGGGCGCGAGGACCAGGTGAAGAAGAATATGCGCCTGGTCGGCGTGGACGCCGATTGCGGACTGGAAATCTGGAATGCGCGCTTGTCGGACCGCAATCCGGAATTCACCGACTTCCTTTATGACCGGCTGAAGCGCGACGGCTTCCTGCGCCGCGACGTGCAGCGCCTGGTCAATAATGACCGCAACGTGTTTTCGGCCTGCATGCTGGCGCTGGGCGCGGCCGACGGCATGGTGACGGGCGTGACCCGAAACTATGACGTGGCATTGAACGATGTACGTCTGGTGCTGGACCCGGCCCCCGGCGAAACCGTGATCGGCCTTTCCGTGGCGCTCCTCAAAGGGCGCACCCTTTTGATCGCCGACACCAATATCATCGAGCTGCCGACCCCGGGCGAAATGGCCGATATCGCCATTGAAGCCGCCGCGGCGGCGCGGCGTCTGGGCCTGCCGCCGCGCGTGGCGTTTCTCTCGTACTCCTCCTTCGGAAACCCGGCGAGCGAGCGGTCATGGAAGATCCGCGAGGCCGCGGGAATCCTCGACGAGCGGGGCGTGGATTTCGAGTATGAGGGCGATATGTCCGCCGATATCGCGCTGGACCCCAATCATCGCCAGACCTATCCGTTCTCCCGCCTGTCGGAACCGGCGAACGTGCTGGTGATGCCGGCCATCCACTCGGCGTCGATTTCCACCAAGCTGCTGGCCACCGCCGGCGGGGCGCAGGTGCTGGGGCCGCTTCTGATCGGGCTGGAAAAACCGGTGCAGATCTGCCGGCTGGGCGCGACGGTCAGCGATATCGTGATGATGGCGACCATGGCCGCCTACGACATCTCCGCCCGCGAAGGCGCGCTGGACGGCGAGGACCCGGAAGAGGCGGCGCTGGCCGGCGCGCGCTAGGTCGGCTTGGGCGCGACGTCCTCGTCTTCGGCCAGCCGCCGTTCATCGAACTTGAACCGGCCCTGCGCGGCCACGGATCCGCGCATGACGATGACCGCCAGCAAGAGTGCGGCGGGGAACGTCCATGCGGCCGTGATCAGGAAGAAGTTCACGTAGCCGACCGCGTCCGCCAGCACGCCGGAGAACCCGGACAGGAACTTGGCGAAGAAGCCGTAGAATGAGCTGAGCAGCGCGTATTGCGTGGCCGCGTTCGCCGGATCCACGAGGCTGGAGAGATAGGCGATGAAGACCGTGGTCACGAAGCCGCCCGCGACATTGTCCCCGACGATCGCCATCGTCAGTTTCCAGATATCCTCCGACCCCGCCGTGGCGGCCAGCCAGGCATAGGCGCCGTTGGTCACGAAGGTGATGATCAGGCCAATCACCAGCGCCCGCATCAGCCCGAAGCGATAGGCGGCGACGCCCCCCAGAAACAGGCCGAAAATGGTCGCGGCCAGGCCCGGCCCGCCCTGAACGCTGCCGACAATCACCTTGTCGAACCCGATATCGGAATAGAGCGGGCTGGCCATCACCCCCATGGTGAAATCGCTGAGGCGATAGATGGCGACCAGCAGGATCACCGGCACGAACCACAGCCCCAGCCGGCCGAGAATCTGCTTGAACGGCTCCACCACGGCGCGCACGACTTTCACGCCGAAACTGCCCTCCAGCGCGCGCTTGGCGACGCCCGCCGCCGGCTCTTTCATGAAGAAGACCAGCCCGGCGGAAATCGCCATCGCCGCGGCCATGGCGAGGAAAGAAATATCCCAGTCGGCCAGACCCGCGATGGCGAGCCCCAAACCGGAGGTCAGATAAGCGACGCGGTAGCCCAGCGAATAGGCCGCCGCCATGTTGGCCTGCATCTCCGTGGGCGCGGATTCGATCCGCCAGGCGTCGATGGCGACATCCAGCGTCGCCCCCGAATAGGCCAGCAAAAGCGCCGCGATTGCGACCGGCAGCAGGCTGGCCGTCGGGTCGGTCTGCGAAATGATGATCAAGCCGATCACAGTGCCGGTGATCGCGGTGACGATCCAGGACCGCCGCGGCCCCAACAAGCTGTAGAGGAACGGCACCCGCACCCGGTCCACGACCGGCGCCCAGAGGAATTTCAGCGTGTAGGACAGCGTGACCCAGTAGAAGAAGCCGATGGTCGAGCGGTCGATCCCCGCATCGCGCAGCCAGAAGGACAGTTTCTGGAACACCATGTAGAGCGGCAGGCCGGAGGCGAAGCCCAGCACCAGCATGGAGAGCATGACCGGCGTCAGATAGACGCGGACCGCGTCGCGCATTGACCGCTGTTCTTCGGCGGCTCTGTCAGTCATCGAGGCATTTTCCGCAAACGTTGGAGGGTCAGCCCACCTTCGCCTGCTTCGGCTTTTCCGTCCAGCGTTTGGCGAGACGGCGAAGACGCGCCTGCTCCATCGGCTTGGTAAAGAAGGCGTCCATCCCGGCGTCCAGGCAGGCCTGCCGGTCCTGCACGTCGTCATTGGCGGTCAGCGCGATGATCGGCGTCTCGGAAACCGGCGGGCCCAGCGCGCGGATGCGGCGCGCGGCCTCCATCCCGTCCATGCCCGGCATGCGCATATCCATCAGGATCAGGTCGAAACGCTCGGCTTGCGCGGCCTCCACCGCCGCCGCGCCGTCGCCCACGACCTCCACCTCGTAACCCGCGTCGGTCAGGGTGGTGCGGGCCAGAAGCGCATTGATCTGGTTATCCTCGGCCATCAGGATTTTCAGCTTGTCCGGCGCGGCGTCCGCCAGCGGGACGGGCGGGGAG